>NZ_JAIUGR010000013.1:0-194649 GCF_020164695.1 Mesorhizobium sp. ESP6-5 | reverse complement strand
ACTCAAGCCCGCTTGCGGGCTTGAGCAACTTGGATTCATGGGCGTGCTTTATGGACTTCTTAGAAGTCCATGCCGCCACTCAAGCCCGCTTGCGGGCTTGAGCAACTTGGATTCATGGGCGTGCTTTATGGACTTCTTAGAAGTCCATGCCGCCCATGCCGCCCATGCCGCCGCCGCCCATGCCGCCAGGCATGCCGCCGCCAGCCGAATCCTTCTTCGGAGCTTCGGCGATCATGGCTTCGGTGGTGACGAGCAGGCCGGCGACCGAGGCCGCGTCTTGGAGGGCCGTGCGCACGACCTTGACCGGATCGACGATACCCATGACGATCATGTCGCCATATTCGCCGGTCTGGGCGTTGTAGCCGAAGGTCGCGCCCTTGTTCTCAAGGATCTTGCCGGCAACGATCGAGGCTTCCGCACCAGCGTTGGCCGCGATCTGGCGGGCCGGAGCCTGCAGCGCACGACGAACGATGTTGATGCCGGCGGCCTGGTCGGCGTTGACGCCGGTCACCTTGATGTTGGCCGAAGCGCGCAGCAGGGCAACGCCACCGCCAGCAACGATGCCTTCTTCCACGGCCGCGCGGGTCGCGTTGAGGGCGTCATCGACGCGGTCCTTCTTTTCCTTGACCTCGACTTCCGTCGCACCGCCGACGCGGATCACCGCAACGCCGCCGGCGAGCTTCGCCAGACGTTCCTGCAGCTTCTCCTTGTCGTAGTCCGAGGTGGTCTCCTCGATCTGCTGCTTGATCTGGGCGACGCGGCCCTGGATCTCGGCTTTCTTACCGGCGCCGTCGACGATCGTGGTGTTCTCCTTGGAGATCGACACCTTCTTGGCACGGCCGAGCATGTTGAGGCCGACATTCTCGAGCTTGATGCCGAGGTCTTCCGAAATGACCTGGCCACCGGTCAGGATGGCGATGTCTTCCAGCATGGCCTTGCGGCGATCACCGAAGCCCGGCGCCTTGACGGCGGCGATCTTCAGGCCACCACGCAGCTTGTTGACGACCAGCGTGGCGAGCGCCTCGCCTTCGACGTCTTCCGAGATGATGAGCAGCGGCTTCGAGGTCTGCACGACGGCTTCGAGGACCGGCAGCATCGCCTGCAGGTTGGAGAGCTTCTTCTCGTGCAGGAGGATGTAGACGTCCTCCAGCTCGGCAACCATCTTGTCGGCGTTGGTCACGAAGTAGGGCGAGAGATAGCCGCGGTCGAACTGCATGCCTTCGACGACTTCGAGTTCGGTCTCGGCGGTCTTGGCTTCCTCAACCGTGATGACGCCTTCGTTGCCGACCTTCTGCATCGCTTCCGCGATCATCTTGCCGACCGACTCGTCGCCATTGGCCGAGATCGTGCCGACCTGGGCAACTTCCTCGGAGGTCTTGATCTTCTTGGCGGCCTTGCCGAGAGCAGCGACCACTTCGGTGACGGCCAGATCGATGCCGCGCTTCAGGTCCATCGGGTTCATACCGGCCGCAACCGACTTGTGGCCTTCCTGGACGATCGACTGCGCCAAAACGGTCGCGGTCGTGGTGCCGTCGCCGGCGATGTCGTTGGTCTTCGAAGCAACTTCGCGGACCATCTGCGCGCCCATGTTCTCGAACTTGTCTTCAAGCTCGATTTCCTTGGCGACGGTGACGCCGTCCTTGGTGATGCGCGGGGCGCCGAACGACTTGTCGATGACGACGTTGCGGCCCTTGGGACCGAGCGTGACCTTCACCGCGTCGGCGAGGATGTTGACGCCGCGCAGCATGCGCTCACGGGCATCGCGAGAGAATTTTACGTCTTTGGCAGCCATGTTTTAGCTCCTGGCAGGGGCTCGGATAGAGCCCGAAAAATTCAAGTTGAGGGTGAGGCCGATAATCAGCCGATGATGCCCATGATGTCGGATTCCTTCATGATCAGAAGGTCTTCGCCATTGAGCTTGACTTCGGTGCCCGACCACTTGCCGAACAGGATGCGGTCGCCGGCCTTGACGTCCAGCGGGACCAGCTTGCCAGCTTCGTCACGAGCGCCGGAGCCGACGGCGATGATCTCGCCTTCCTGCGGCTTTTCCTTCGCCGTATCCGGGATGATGATCCCGCCAGCGGTCTTGGATTCGGATTCGACCCGGCGAACGACCACGCGGTCATGAAGCGGGCGGAACTTCGACTTTGCCATTTTTTCTTCCTCGATGAGAACGGTGAGAAACAGTTCCTCCGTCCGGCGGCGCCGGACACATAGTTAGCACTCACCAAAGGCGAGTGCTAACGTGGCGCTGAAATAGGCCGCCGACCTGCCAGAGTCAAGGCGCGCGGAGCGCCTCTTGGTAGGATGGCGACGACTTATCGAAGCTTGGCCGAACCGAGCACCAGGAGCGGACAACGTTCCGCCAGGGGATAACTGCCGCTTGGCACGACGCGCACCTGGTCGAACCAACCGCGCGCCTCGTCCTCCAGCATGGCCAGCGTCGCGAAGCTGTACTTCGTTTCGGAGCCCGCATAGACGTCGATCGTGTTGATGGATGCCATACTCCATCCGGTGCGCGCGGCAAGGGCCTCCCGATCCGGAAACAGCTTGTCGAATGCCGCACGGATTGCTTGCACATGGACGCTGCTGTCGCAGTCGCCGGTCGTGCACGCCATGGCGATCCGCCATTTGAGCGCGTGGAAATTCTCGATCCCGCCGGCCAGGACCAGAGCTTCGATGCCGCGCAGGTCATCCGCGGTTTCCGGCCGAGCGAACACGCGGATCGCCGCATGCCGGCCAGGCTTTAGCACCCTTGCGATTTCACCGAACAGCGAACCGCGCGCGGCCTTGGTGTCGACCGCCGACAGGCAGCCGTCGCCGATGACCGCGTCGAAACATTCCCGCTCGACCGGGAGGTCAAGCCAGTTGCCGGCCATCGCCCTTCGCGAGATGTTGTCGCCGGCCCATACGCCGGAAATCATGGCAGCCGATTGATCGATCGCCAACATCGATCTGCCTAGAACCGCCAGTTCAGGTGTCACCCCAAGCAGAAGGACATCGGCATTTCCGAGATCGAGTTCGCGCTCGAATATGCCGACGGTTTCCGGCGTCGGCCGGAGCGGGGCGTCCAGGAGCTTCCAGTGCCGATGATAACTATCCCAATGATTCGTCATGCAGACCAGTTGGAGCCCAGGAAAGTCTGGCATTGATTGATTAGAACCGCTTAATGGAAGTGGGGATGGAAGCCAAGGGGTTAGCGGTGGCGCGCATCATTGTCATAACGCATGAGCATGACCGGTTCCTGGGTCGCCGAGGCCTTCTGCTGCGCCGGAATAGCCGTTACATGCTTTTCGATATTCTCGAGGACCTGAAGAGGCGGGGCCATTCGGTCCGGATTCAGCCTGGCCTCTCCGGACAATCCAGCGCCGATGTCGCGGTTCTGCACGTCGATGCGACAACGACACCGGCAGATTATCTCGAATATGCGCGGAGTTTTCCCTTATGCCTCAATGTCGGGGCCGCCGACATATCCAAACGGCGGGTAAGCGGAGCGCTTCTGGCCGAGGGCGACGGCTGGCTGGGCCCGGTCATCATCAAAAGCAATCTCAACAACCAGGGCATTCCGGAGACACGGCTCAATCGGCGGTCGAGGCGTGCCGGCCAACCGGCACCCTTTGCGCACGTGCCAGCCATGCCGTCCTACGAGGTCTACCAATCCCGGGACGACGTTCCCGATGGCGTCCTCGATCGCGATGATCTGGTCGTGGAAAAGTTCATCCCGGAAAAAGAACCTGACGGCTTTGCGGTGCGCTTCTGGGTGTTTTGCGGAGAGCGCGAGCGCTGCACCCGCTACGTCTCGCCAAACAGCCTGGTCAAGGCATCGGAAACGATCCGGCGCGAGCCCGCCGCTGTTCCCGACGAACTGCGCGAACGGCGGCGTGAACTCGGCTTCGACTATGGGAAATTCGATTTCGTCATGCATGAGGGCAGGGCTGTTCTCCTCGATGCCAACAAGACGCCCGGCCGCCCGCAGAACCTGGTGAAGATGTTCGCGGCCGGCGCTTCCGACCTGGCCGATGGTTTCGAAGGCCTCATCCGCCGGGCGAGATAGGTCCCCGGTTGCCGGTCGCTAAAGAAACAGCCGCAACTGGGTGTGGATGATCGATCGGTAATCCTCGATGGTCCGGCGGCTTTCCGCTTCGCCCTGCGCAAGCGCCAGGCGCACAACGCCGCCGGCGAGCTGGAAGATCAGCAGAACCATGCGTTCGAATTGCTCGTGCTTTTCCGGCTCGAGCAAGGCGATGACGTGGTCGCAGAACATCTTGGCCTGATGCCGGGTTTCGGCGATGTCGAGGTTCTTGAGCGCCTTGTCGGCCTGGATGGCGTTCTGCAGATCCTGGATGGCCGGATCGCCGGCGACCCGGCTGAGGTAGTCGTCAAGCAGCCGATCGGACGCGACGATGACGTCCTTGGCTTCGCGGACATCGGCGACGATCGCCGCCAACCTGGCACGGCTGACCTCCGAGAACCGCTCATAGAGCATCGCCAGGATCGCCGACTTGTTGGGGAAGTAGTGGTAGACGGTGGCGATCGGCCCGCCCGCCAGCATGCCGACCTCCTTCATGGTGACGGCGTCGATGCCTTTCTCGCCGATCAGCCGCATGGTGGTCGACAGGATGGCGTCGATGCGCTCGCGGCTGCGCTCCTGCTTGGGCCTGCGCCTGGGCTCGGTGATCGTTCGACTGGCTTGCGTCATGCACCGATCTTTCGCACGAGTTCCCAAATTCCGGGTTGACAAGAAATATGATCAAGTATCAGTTTCTGGAATGCTGACAGACTGTCAGCTTTTTTGCCGTGCGGCAAGGACGTTGGGAGGCGCCTATGGCTTCGACAAGCGCTGATCTTCAGGGCGAAGGCGACTGGCTGGTCGGCAATCCCAGCGGCGGGCAGCTCGCCTCGGCCCTGTGGATCGGGTCGGTCGGCCTGCTCATTCTCGGTCTGCAGCCCGTCCTGCTCGGCGCCCTCTATACCGAGGGCCATGTCAGCGGCGACGAACTGGCGTTGGTCGCCACCGCCGAGATGATCGCCATCGCCATTGGTTCTGCAATCGTCGCGATGCTGCTTTCCGCCCACAACATGCGCTGGAAAAGTGCCGTCCTCCTGCTGCTCTTGGCGCTGGCCAATGTGTGGACCGCCTATGCCGCCGGCGCCAACACGCTGATGGTGGCCCGCGCGCTGGCCGGCCTTGCCGAAGGCGGCCTTGTCGCGGTCGCCACCGAACTGATTGCCCGTTCGCGGCGCGCCGAACGCATCGGTGGCTATTTCGTCACCATGCAGACCCTGGCGCAATGCGCTCTTGCCCTGGTGCTTGCGCTCTATGTCATTCCAGCCGCCGGGTCGGCGGGCGGCTTCCTCGTTCTTGCCGTCGTCTGCGTCGCGTCGCTGGTGGTCGCCTTTGCTGTCCCCACCGATTATGCCGATCTGCCGAAGGACGAAAACCTCGCCAATGTGCTGACGGTTCCCTCGATCACCGCGCTGTTATCGGTCTTCTGCTACTTCATGTTCTTCGGCGCCGTATGGGCCTTTCTGGAGCCGCTTGGCGCCCAATTCGGCATCGATGGCCGCACCGTCGGGCTGATCGTCTCGGCCAGCCTCGCGGCGCAGGTGCTGGGCGCGATGACGGCGACCGTGTTCGAGGCGCGCATCGACTATCGCCTTGCCATCACGGCGATCGGCCTCGCCGCGCTTGTCGCCTCGCTCGTGCTTGCCAGCGGGCCCGGCCTCACGATGTTCTGGGTCGTCGCCCTGATCATGGGTTTTATCCTGCTGTTCATCGTGCCCTACCAGATCCGGCTGGCGATCACCGCCGACGAGACCCGCACCGCCGTGCTGCTGGTGCCGGCCGCCCAGCTTTTCGGCCTGGCGATCGGACCGGTCGCGGCGTCGCTGCTCATCGACGGCAAGGAGTTTCGCCCGGTTCCCGAGTTCGCCGCCGCAAGTGCTGTCGCCAGCGTGGCGTTGCTCGGCCTGTTTGTCCTGGCGGCGCGGCGTCGCCGCGCGATTGCGTGAGCCCCATGTCGAACAGCTGGAGCAACTGGTCCGGCTTTGTCACCGCCGAGCCGCGGCTGCTTGCCAGTCCGGCAGATGCCGGCGAACTCGGCGATCTCATTCGCACCGCACCCGGCCCGGTCCGCGTCGTCGGCGCCGGTCACTCCTTCACGCCATTGGTGAAGTCCCAAGGCACCATCCTGTCGCTGGAGAAGCTGGAAGGGCTGGTTGCGCATGACGCGAAAAGACATCAGGCGCGTGTGCGGGCAGGGACGCGGCTTGGTCCGCTCATGCACATGCTGCAAGGCATCGGCCAGGGCCTGCCCAATATGGGCGACATCGACCGCCAGGCGATAGGCGGCGCCCTGGGCACGGCCACCCATGGCTCGGGGCCGACGCTGGGCGCGTATCACACACAGCTGGAAACGGTGCAGATCGTCGACGGGCTTGGCAAGGTCCGCGACTTCAAGAGGGAAGGGGATCAGGAAGCGATCCGTGCGATCGGCGTTGCGCTTGGCGCCTTCGGTGTGCTCAGCGAAATGACGTTGAACAACCTCGCGACCTACCGGCTGCGGCGCCGCAAATGGGTGCTGCCGATAGCCGACATGCTGCGCGATTTCGAAACGATGATGAGCGAGCACCGGTCGGCCGAATTCTACTACATCCCATTTTCAGGCTACGCGCAGTTCATCGCCAGCGACTTCAGCACCGAAGCGACCACTCCGCGCCCGACCGACGATGACGAGGGCTCCCTGCGCACGCTGCGCCGCCTGCGCACCGGGCTTGCCTGGCTGCCGTGGCTGCGCCGCAGGCTGATCCTGGGCGCGGTCGCCAAGGTGCCGGCCGAGGATTACGTGCAGGACTGGCTCAACGTCTATGCCAGCGACCGGCAGACCAGGTTCAACGAAATGGAATATCACCTTCCGTTCGAGGAGGGGCCGAAGGCGCTGGCCGAGATCATCGAACTGACCGAGAAGCATTTTCCGGAAGTCTATTTCCCGATGGAAGTGCGGTCGGTGGCATCGGATGAATTCTGGCTCTCCCCTTTCCACAAAAGGCTCACCTGTTCCATCGCCATCCACCATGACGCGGCGAACGATCCGTTGCCGTTCATGCGCGCGGCCGAGCCGATCTTCCGCGGATATGGCGGCAGGCCGCACTGGGGCAAGATGCACAGCCTGAAAGCGGCCGACCTGAAAAAGCTCTATCCGCGCTGGGACGATGCGATGGCGGTGCGCCGCGACATCGATCCGCAAAACCGCTTCGTCTCACCCTATATGGCCGACCTGTTCGGCATCGAACCCAGTTCTTTCGGCATCCAGCCATGAAGGCGTATTTCGCCACGCTTTCGGATGCGCTGAGAGAGGCGGACATTTTCCAACCCTGCCTGCTGCTCGACCTCGATCGGCTGGATGGCAACATTGCCCTGGTGAAGAAGCGGCTTGACCCCAGTCTTGCCGTCCGTTTGGTCGACAAGTCGCTCGCTTGCCTCCCGCTGCTCTCCCATATCGGCAAGGCGCTTGGAACCCACCGCCTCATGACCTTCCATCCGCCGATCACCGAGGCGGTGCTGAAGGCGTTCCCGGATGCGGATCTGCTGTACGGCAAACCGATGCCGGTTGGCGCGGCCAGGGCGGTGCTTTGCAGAGGCGACGTGGCTTGGTCGCGGGTCTGCTGGCTGATCGACACCCAGGAGAGGCTGGCGGAATATGGCGCGCTCGCCGACGAACTCGGCGCCGAATTGCGCATCGCTTTCGAAATCGATGTCGGACTGCATCGTGGCGGCTTTGCCGAACCGGCGGCCCTGTCGCGGGCGCTGAATGCGCTGCCCACCCACAAAGGGCTGCGCTGCGAAGGCGTCATGGCCTATGAAGCGCATGCGCCGCACATACCCGGCCTGTTTGGTGGACCGGCCAAGGCGTTGGCGCAAGCCTCCGAACAGGCCGCCGCTTTCGTCGCGCGCCTCGGCGCCGACCAGCGCCATGTCCTGAACATTGGCGGCAGCAAGACCGCGCTGCTTCATCATGGCGGCATTGCCAATGAAGTTTCGATGGGCTCGGCCTTCGTGCTGCCCGTCGATTTCGACACGCCCGGCCTTGATGGCTTCCAGCCGGCGGCCTTCATCGCGACGCCAATCCTGAAAGTGGTCGAGCCGATGCTACCTGGCCCGCCGGCGGTCTCGCGCCTGCTGCAGGCGCTGGGCCGGTTTCCGCGCAAGGGCTGCTATCTCTATGGCGGCAAGTGGATGGCCGAACCGGTGTTTCCCGAACGCATGACGACAAACGGCCTGCTTGGCCTGTCTTCCAACCAGCAATTCATGGGTCTGCCCGCCCAGGCCGTCGTCAGGCCCGGTGACTATGCGTTCCTGCGGCCCACGCAGAGCGAGGCCGTGCTGCAGCAGTTCGGACCGATCGCGGTGCTTTCCGGTGGCAGGATCGTCGACCGCTGGCCGGTGTTGCCGATGATGTAAGCATCTCGGGCGCCTTCCCTAATGGTTGACTCCGTCAAGTAAATGATCGATCCTGCCAGCAGGAGATGACTCGCATGACAATCCACCATCAGCCAAACAAGGCTGCGCCCAACAAAGGCCTGATCGATGCGGTGCGGGCGTTCAACCGCTTCTACACCCGCCAGATCGGACTGCTCGATGAAGGGCTGCTGAAGAGCGCCTTCTCGCTGACCGAGGCACGCGTGCTCTACGAACTGGCGCATTGTGACGGACTGACAGCGACCGATCTCGGGCGCGATCTCGGTCTCGACGCCGGCTATGTCAGCCGTTTGCTGAAGAAGTTCGAGCGCCTTCACCTCATCTCCAGGGCCACGCTGGCTTCGGACGCTCGGCAATCGTCGATCGCGCTGACGCCGGTGGGCAGGAACGCCTTCGCGCCGCTGAACAAGGGTTCGCACGATCAGGTCGCGGCGCTGCTCGATCGTCTGCCTGCGTCGGAACAGGAGCGTCTGGTCAAGTCCATGCGGACCGTGCAGCGTCTGCTGGATGACGATGCCGAGCCCAAAATCCCTTATCTGCTGCGGCCGCTGCAGGTCGGCGACATTGGCTGGATCATCCGCCGGCAAGGCATGCTCTACGCGCAGGAATATGGGTGGGACGAAACCTATGAGGCGCTGGTCGCCGAAATCCTCGCGGCGTTCGTAAAATCCTACGATCCGAAATGGGAGCGCGGCTGGATCGCCGAGCGCGAAGGCGAGGTCGTCGGCTCGGTCTTCGTCGTGCGCAAGTCGGATCAGGTGGCCAAGCTCAGGCTGCTCTATGTCGAACCTTCGGCACGGGGGCTCGGCATCGGCAAGCGCCTGGTCGAGGAATGCATCGGCTTTGCCCGCGCCAGGGGGTACAGGACGCTGACCCTATGGACCAACGACATTCTGACCGCCGCCCGGCACATCTACCAGGCGGCCGGTTTCAGGCTGATCGAGGAAGAGCCTCACCATTCCTTCGGCAAGGATCTGGTCGGCCAGAACTGGGAACTGGAGCTGTAGCGGCGCGTCACGCCTTGACGGGCACCCAGATCTCCAGCCCGCCATTGCCGGTGTGGGCATCGAATTCAGGCCCGTAGCGCTCGAATTCCGGCGCATCGGCAACCTCATGGCCGGATGCCGGCAGCCAGCTGTTCCAGATCGTATTGATCGTTCGCCGGATGGTCGAGATGTGTTCGCGATGCGTGAAAACGGCGTATCTCCGCGCCGGCACCCGCACCCGTTGGAACTCCTTCGGCAGATCGGCAAAGTCGCGTACCTCGACGCCGACGACATAATCGAAATTACCGGCATCGTCGCCGTTGAGGCAGACGCCGTAGAAAACGCCGGCCACTTGCCCGGGGATATGGCCGATATAGGGAGCGAAGCGCTGCCATTGCATTGGAATGCCGGCGCTGGACTCACAACTGTAGCGCTCGCCCAGTCCGGCGATGAGGAATGGCCGGCTGGTCTCGAAGCGCGGTGGTTCAAGTGTGGTCAAAAGCGAATTGTCCATCAGGATGGGCTCCACGAGGTCGAGGGTCTCAGTCGAACCTTGCGCGCGCACCAGTTCCGGCGTGGTGCCGAACTGGTCGCGGAAGGCCCGGGTGAATGCCTCATGCGAGTTGTAGCCGGCGTCGAGCGCGACGCACAGAATGTCGGGCGCCCCGCCGGCCAGCCTGCGCGCCGCCTCGGTCAGCCGGCGCGAGCGCATGTAACCCATGACGGAGCGGCCGGTGGCGGCGCCGAAGGCGCGCGTCACATGAAAGCGCGATACGCCGCTGCTTTGGGCCACGTCGTCGAGCGTAACAGCCTCCGGCAGGTGGCTTTCGATAAACCATAGCGCCTTCTCGGTCGGGTTCATGTGTTCCTCGCATGTGGCGTCCTCACTCTGGCGCCTCGTTGCCCGGCCAGCTTGATCGAAATTGCGCATCGCGCAAATAGGCGATCGGGCCCGCGCGGTGTCGTCCGCGCGGCCCGTCGTCTATCGTTGGCTCGGATGACCGGCAAATCGCGGTTGAACTGCCGCTGGTTCAGCGGTAGCGCGCCTGGTTCCATTTGTGGCCAAGCAGCGAAAGGATGATGATCAGCCCGTTGAAGAACTGGACGTAGAAGCCGCTGAGCCCAGCCGCCACGACGCCGGTTTGGATAAACGACACGGTGACGGCGCCGATCGCGCCGCCGGCCACGGTGCCGATGCCACCCCAGGTCGGCGTGCCGCCGACGAACACCGAGGCCAGCACCGGCAAGAGATAACCGTCGCCGGCGGTTGGCCACCAGGTGAAGTTGATCATCACCGAGAACGTGCCGGCGATCGCGGCCCCGATGCCGACGAAGACGAACACTTTCACCCGCACGCGCTTGACGTCGATGCCCATCTGCTGGGCACTGTCGGGGTTATCACCGACCACCTTCACCTGCGCGCCGAAGCGGTGGCGGTTGTAGAGCATCGCCGAAAGGACGACGAAGGCGATGGCCCAGAAGATCTGCACCGGAATTCCAAGGACCTGGCTGGAGAAGATCCTGTAGGCCCAACTGTCGGCAAGGCTGGTCAGCGAAGTCGATCTGCCCTCATTGATGATCTGAATCAGGCCGCGCAGCAGGAAATTCATGCCGAGCGTGGCGATCAGCGACGACAGCCCGCCATAGACCACCAGCGACCCGACGAGGAAGCCGAGCAGCGTGCCGGTGACCAGTGCCGCCGCAATGCCGAGGAACGGATCGTAGCCCGCCTGCACCACCAGCGCGAAGACCCAGGAGGCAAAACCCATCGTCGCGGGAAACGACAGGTCGATCTCGCCGCAGGTGACGACGAAGACCAGCGGCACGACCACGAACAGCGCCACGGGAAGCGTGGTGAGCACGGCGCTGTAGAGATACCAGGTTGTGAAGACCGTCGGGTTGGCGATCATGAAGACCGCCATCATGACGACGAACACGCCGAGCGTGCCAAGCGACGCGCGGTTGTCAAGGATGAAGCCGCGCATCCAGTGATCGGACGGGTGCTTCCACTCGTTCTGGGAACTGCCTTGGCGGGAAATGCCGGCCGACGGCTCGTGCAGATCGGGCTCCATGGTCTTGCTCATCGTGCTCTCTGCTCCGCGTCGCCGGTGTCGTGCAGCCCGGCCAACCCGCCCGGATGCGCGACGTCTTCCATGAAGTTGATGAGGTCTTCGGCCGACTTGACCTCGCTGCGATCGGCGGTGAGCGCGACCTTGCCGCGATCCAGCACCACGAAGCGATCGGCGATGTCGAAGACATGATGGATGTTATGGCCGATGAAAAGGATCGAGCGGCCGCTCGCCCGCACCTGGCGCACGAAATGGAAGACCTTGGCGGTCTCGGTCAGAGACAGCGCCGTCGTCGGCTCGTCGAGGACGATCAGTTCGGCCTGCTTGTAGATGGCGCGCGCGATCGCCACGCCCTGGCGTTCACCGCCCGAAAGCTGGCCGACGATCGAATGCGGCGTGAACACTTTCGAGGTGAAGCCGATCTCGCGCATCAGCCGGCTCGCCTCCTCGATTTCCTTGCCGACCTTCAGCCAGCCGAAAGGGCCGGTGAGTTCGCGGCCCATGAAGATGTTGCGGACGATCGTCTGCTGCACGGCCAACGCCCGGTCCTGGAACACCGTTTCGATGCCGGCCTCGCGCGAACGTGCCGCATTCCATCCGGTCACCGGCTTGCCGCGGATGAGGATCTCGCCGCTGGTCGGCTTGACCACACCGGAGAGGATCTTGATCAGCGTCGACTTGCCGGCGCCGTTGTCGCCGATGAGGCCGACCACCTCGCCGCGATCGACGCTGAGATTGACCCCGCCAAGTGCGTAGACATGGCCGTAGGACTTAGCGATATCGCGCAGTTCTATGAGACGTTCGGCCATAGCATCCTCGCTTGATTGTCTGGCGCCAGCCTTCTCGCCAGCGGCCCCGCCGGCCGGGGCCTGATCCCGGCCGGCGGCTTGGGAGGTCAGCGCAGCGCCTGCTTGGCGAGTTCTGCGACGATCTCGTAATTTTCGGGCGTGACGAAACCGGCGCCGGTGTCGACATTCATCGGCGCCAGACCCAGCACCGCCTGCTGGCACAGGCTGAGGATCGGCAGATAGCCCTGCAGGAATGGCTGCTGGTCGGCCGTCAGTTGCACCCAGCCGCCCTTGAAGCCCTCGACGATCTGCGGGCTGGTGTCGAAGCCGAAGTTGAAGATATCGCCGGGCTTCCTGCCAGCTGCCTGCATGTAGGTGGCGACATTGCCGAGCATCTGTCCGCCGGGATAGCCGACGGCCTTGACATCAGGATTGTTGAGCAGCGCTGCCGTAAGCACCGGTATCGCCAGATTGGGGTCGGAAGCCCATTCGCCGCTCGGCGGCGACGACAGCTGGATGACTTCGACGCCCGCCTCCTTCAAGGCCGCGACCGTGCCGCGCTCGCGTGCGCCGCGGCTCTCGTTCTCGAACGGGCCGATCATGATCGCCTTGTCGCCGGCCTTCAGCTTACCGAGCTTGAACGCTTCGGCGCCAAGTGCGCGGCCCTGCTGTTCCTGCTGCGCGCCGATATAGCCGCCACCGAACGCCGCCGTCACCTTCGGCACCGGGACGTTCTGGTACATCATCTTGATGCCCTCCTTATGGGCCTCGTCGGCGAGCGGCATGATCGCGGCGTCGCCCGGATGGCCCATCATGGCGATGCCCTGGGGCTTGACCGCGACCGCTTCGCGCAATTGCTGCACCATCTTCTCCGCGTCCCACTGGGAAAAGATGTAGTCGACCTTGGGTCCGAGATCTGCCGCCGCCTGCTTGGCGCCATTGTAGACGATGGTGCCGAAGGCGTCGCCCTCGGCGCCGCCGACGAAGAAGCGGATGTGGACGTCCTTGCACCATTGGGCGTCGAGCGCCTGCGCCGGCAAGGTGAAGATTGCGGCGGTAAGCGCCGTGGCCGCCGCCACGACGGTCGTGCGCAGAAGTGTCGTCCTGTTCGCGATGCTCATGCACGTTCCTCCCATTGTTTTCCTCGTCAGCCGAGGGGCCTTTGAACGATTGCTTTGGCAATGCCACTTGCGGCCGGCTCCTCCCGCCGACCGATCCTCACGCCGGATTTGGCAGGTAGCTCGCACCTCCCCGGCATAGCTTGAGATACTCCAGGGCGCGTGCCTGCCCCGTGATCTCGAGGTCGCCGCGATAGACCGGGTCGTGCCAGCCTTCGATGTCGATGGCGCCCTTGTACCCGGCCAGCCTCAGTTCACTGATCACCCTGGTCCAGTCGCTGTCGCCGAAGCCGGGCGTGCGCATCTGCACGAAGGGCAGGCGGCCGAACACGCCGTTCTCGCGGATGACGTCCCAGCGCACGGTGGCGTCCTTGCCGTGGACATGAAAGATGCGATGCGCCCATTTGCGGATCTGCGGCATCGGATCGATCAGGTAGACGAGCTGGTGGCAGGGCTCCCATTCGAGACCGAGATTGTCGTTGGGCAATTCGTTGAACATCAGCTCCCAGGCATCCGGATTGTGGGCGATGTTCCAGTCTCCGCCGGCCCAATTGCCGTCCATGGCGCAATTCTCGAAGGCGATGCGCACGCCCTTGTCGGCGGCGCGTCTGGCCAGTTCGCCCCAGACCTCCCGATAGCGCGGCAGGCTGTCGGTCAGCGGTTTCCCGCGGATGCGGCCGGTGAAGCCGCTGACCAGCGTGGTGCCGAACAGATGGGCGTTGTCGATCACCGTTTTCCAGGCCTCGAGCACGCCGCGGTCGGTGTCGCCGCTCTCGAGCGGATTGCCGAACACGCCGATCGAACTGACGGTGACGTCGGCATCGCCGATCGCCTCTTCAATCTCTCCGGCGAGCCGCGGCAGATCCTTGCCGCCGAGCGTCTGCCAGAAAAAGGGCTGGATGCTCTCGAAGCCGAGCGGCAGGATTTGCCTGATATAGGCGGCCGGGTCTTCGAGATTGGCCCGCACCATGGTGCCGATCCTGATGTCGAGAAGTGGGTTCGGCATGGTCATCCTTCCTGCGATGCGATGTTCACGCGACGACCGGTCTCGGCGCTCTGGATCGCCGCGAAGACCATGGCCAGGCTCTTGATGTTGTCCGAGCCCCGTGTCTCCGGCTCGGTGCCGGTTTCCACGGCTTGCACGAAGTCGGCAATGACGCCGAGATGCCCGCCGATACGGTCGGACGGATCGAGGGGAGGCACCGTCACCAGCCCGACCTTGTCGATCAGGCCTTCGCGCTCCGGCAGCACGACTTCCGCCTTCACCTCGTCATGGCCGTCCCAGATCAGGCTGCCGCGCTCACCGACGATACGCCAGCTGCCCTCCCAACTGGTGCGAAAGCCGTCGGCGCACCAGCTGCCCCGATAGGTAAACATCCTGTTTCGGCCGAGCCCGAAAGTGGCGCTTGCCGACGACCCTTGCCGATACCAGGAATTGGCCGGCTCCCATTCCTGGCAATAGACATCGGCAGGTTCGCCGTTGACCATGTAGCGAGCGGCATCGAAGGTGTGGATCGCCATGTCGAGCAACAGCACGTGGCGCATCTCTTCGCGAAAACCACCAAAGTGCGGCGCCACGAAAAAATCCGCGTGGATGCTGGTCGGCGCGCCGATGGCGCCTGAATCCAGAAAGCGGCGGATGCGCCGGACATTGGCGACATAGCGGCGGTTCTGAACGACGGCGTGGACGCGGCCGGCGCGCCGCGCGGCGTCGACGATGGCGCGGGCGTTGGCCGGACTGTCGGCGAGGGGCTTTTCCGTCAGCAGGTGACAGTGATGGGCAAAGGCCGAATTGGCCACCTCGCGGCGGGCGGCCGGAACGACCACATCGAATACCGCATCGGCTTTGGTCTGATCCAGAATGACGTCGAGATCGGTGCCGATCGCGGCCCCGGCAACGTCGTATTCGCGGGCTCGCTCGCGTGCCCTGTCGGCGTCGAGGTCGACGAGACCGGCAATCCTGATTTCAGGGGACTGACGGGCGGCCTCGAGCCATGTTTTGCTCATGGCTCCGCACCCGACCAGGACGACATGCAGCATCCGGTGCTCCTCCGCCAACCCCTCCCGGTTGGCATTCACGGTTCTTCCGTAAACGTTTACGATGACACACCCGAAGGCGTAGAATGTCAACCGGATTTGTGGCCGTTCGTCTGAGTGGCCTTGGCCGCAAGGTCCGCTAATGTTAGCGGGAACGGAAGGGGATTGGTCTTGGCATCCAGCATTCACGATCTTGCGCGTCATTTGAATATTTCGATCGGCACGGTGTCGCGGGCGCTCAATGGGCGCGCCGATGTCAATGCCGAGACGCGGCAGCGCGTGCTCGATGCGGCGCGCCTACTCAACTATTCACCCAACCAGTCGGGCAGGAACCTGCGCCGGGGCACCACGCATGCCGTCGCGTTCATGCTGCAGCCCCACCCGGGTGATCAGCAATATGGCGAGCCGTTTTTCATTCCGTTCCTGAGCGGGTTGCAAGCGGCACTGGCCGAGCACGGGCTCGACCTGATCATCGTCATGGGCGCGCCCGCCGACTATCAGCAGGAGCGCCTGCGACGGGTCGTCGAGACACGCCGCGCCGATGCCGTGTTGCTGGCCTGGACCCGGCGTGAGGACGATCGCATCGACTATCTCAGCGGGGCCGGCTTTCCCTTTGCGACGCTCGGCCGAAGCCAGTCCGGTGACGAGACCTATCCCTCGCTCGACCTCGATTTCGAGAAGGCGGGCGCCGACGCAGTCGACCGCCTGGTTGCACGCGGCCACCGCCGCATCGCCGCCATCCGGCCGTCACTCGACCTCAACTTCGGCTATCTGTTTCTTGACGGCTATCGCAAGGCGCTGCGGCGGCACGGCATCCACATCGATCCCGAGCTGATCGCCGACGGCTTCATCAACGAAGCCGGCGGCTACGCGGTGACGCCGCAAGTCATGCGCTCGAAGGATCCGCCGACAGCGATCATCTTCAACAATGACGCGATGGCGCTCGGCGGCTGCAAGGCGCTTGCCGAGATGGGGATCATGCCCGGTCAGGGCATCGCGGTGATGGTCATTGTCGATACGCCGCTCTGCCGCTATTTCTCCCCGGCGCTGACCGCTTTCCGCCCGGCATTGGAGCCGATGGGACGGCGGCTCGGCGAAATCCTGCTCGCCTCGCTGCCGGCTTTCGCCGGGCCCACGGGGCCGCAGACCATCAGGGAGGTCTGGCCGCTGGAACTGGTCGCGCGCGACAGCGATTGACCACACGCCTGTTTCCGCCATCCGCATTTGCCGGCTTTCATAGCGAAGTGGCATCTTGAATAGTAAGCACGCTTATTATATGTATCGCTCATGGTTTCAGATGGCATCGATAGATTGGGATTTTTGATCCACGACGTGCAACGCCTGATGCGCAAGCGCTTCGAGGCGCGCGCCAGCGGGCTCGGCCTGTCTTCGGCGCAATGGCGGCTTCTGGTCCGCGTTGCCAAGGAGGCGGGCGTTGCACAGGCGCGGCTCGCCGAACTGCTCGAAATCGAGCCGATCAGCGTTTCACGCCTGGTCGATCGGATGGAGGAGGGCGGCTGGATCGAACGCCGCTCCGACGCGACCGACCGGCGCGTGCGCATGATCTTCCCGACCGAGAAGGCGAATGCGGCCTATGCGGACGTCAAGAGCCTTGCTGGCGAGGTCTATGAGGAATCGCTCAGCGGCGTTTCGCCGGAAGACCGGCGCATCCTGATCCGGGCGCTGGATGTAATCGTGCAAAATCTGACGGACAGCGAAGCTTCGTCGCTTGAAAAGATCAAGAGTGCGGAAGGTGCGGCAGCATGAACGCGGTAGCCAAGGTAGAAGAAAACGCTCCCAAGGTGGAGATGGAAGCGCCGGTCCAGCCGGCATCAACCCCGGTCGCGGTCGCTCCTCCCGTGCAACCCGCGCCGGCGCCGAAGAAGAAGCGCCGCATCGGCCGCTTCTTCTTGATGTTCGCCTTGCCGGCGGCATTGATCATCGGCGGCGGCTATGTCTGGGTGACGGGCGGCCGCTACCAGGAAACGGAAAACGCCAATCTGCAGCAGGCCAAGGTGTCGATCGCCTCTGACACGGCCGGTCGTATCGTCCAGGTCGCCATATCGGACAACCAGACGGTCAAGCAGGGCGATCTCCTGTTCGCCATCGACCCCGAGCCCTACCGGATCGCGCTCGCCCAGGCGGACGCCGCGGTCGCTACCGCGCGTCTCAATGTCGAGCAGTTGCGCGCGGCCTATAGCCAGGCGCAGTCGCAGCAGAAGTCCGCTGCCAGCGAGGTCGACTATGCGCAGTCTCAATTCGATCGCGCCGCCGATCTTGCCCAGAAGGGCATCAACGCCAAGTCATCGCTGGATCAGGCCAAGAACGATCTCGACAAAGCCAGGCAGCAACTGGCTGTTGCCGAGCAAGGCATCATCAGCGCCAAGGCGGCACTCGGCGGCAACCCCGACATCGAAACCGACAGGCATCCGACGGTGATGTCGGCGCTCGCGGCGCGCGACAAGGCTGCCTATGATCTGGAGCAGACCACCGTGAAGGCGCCTGCCGATGGGGTCGTCTATCAAGCCGCGTCCTTCAAGGTCGGCCAGTATGTCGGCTCCGGCACGCCGTTGTTTGCGCTGGTCGAGACCGGCGACACCTGGGTCGACGCCAATTTCAAGGAAACCCAACTGACCAACATGAAGCCGGGCCAGAAGGCGGAGATCGTGGTCGATACCTATCCGGGCAGGACCTTCGAGGCGACGGTCAGGGCTATCGGTGCCGGCACCGGCGCGGACTTCTCGCTGCTGCCCGCCCAGAACGCCACCGGCAACTGGGTCAAGGTCACCCAGCGCATCCCGGTGCGCCTGGAACTGGCCGACCCCGACGCCAAGATGGCGCTGCGCACCGGCATGAGCGCCTCTGTTACCGTCGATACGGGCGTCGCGCGTGGCTGGCCGTCGATCTTCGGTCACGCTACGGCCGGCGAGCCCGCGAAGTAGTCTCGGCAGAAGCCCGCGGAGACCAGGCGGGTGAAAGCGAGTTGAAGGATTGGTCTGACGGGAGGGGTGGGAAGGATCAGCGTTTGGGCCGAGCCGCGTGGCAGCCGTCCAAAATCTGAAATCTTCGACACGGACCTGTCGGTCCTCAGGTTTCCGGGCGGCAGGCATCCGCTCATCAGAGACTTTCAGTCGATGTAACCCCCACATCGATAATCGCGTCCCACCGCGACGAAGGTCTCTCAACGGAAGGCTTTGCCGCCCGGAAACCCGTTGTACACGTTTCTGTTACCTTCTGGAAGTTCTGCGCCATGAGCACGTCCGAACCATTCAAAGAAGTGCCGCATCGTGGCCTGATCACGGTTGCGCTCATGCTGGCGACGGTCATGCAGGCGCTCGACACCACCATCGCCAACGTCGCGCTGCCGACCATGACCGGCGATCTCGGCGCCTCGCCCGACAACATCAACTGGGTGCTGACCTCCTACATCGTCGCCGCCGCCATCATGACGCCTGTCACCGGCTGGCTCGCCGACCGTTTCGGCCGCAAGGAACTGTTCCTGACGGCGGTGGTCGGCTTCACCATCTTCTCGATGTTGTGCGGCCTGGCGTGGAGCCTGGAAACCATCGTGCTTTTCCGGCTGATGCAAGGTGTGTTCGGCGCCGCGATCGTGCCGCTGTCGCAGACCTTCCTGCTCGACATCAACCCCAAGGAGCGCCATGGTCAGGCGATGGCCATATGGGGCGCCGGCATCATGCTGGGACCGATCCTCGGCCCCACGCTCGGCGGCTGGCTGACCGAGAATTTCAACTGGCGCTGGGTGTTCTTCATCAACCTGCCGGTCGGCATCGTCGCCTTTCTTGGCATGGCGGCCTATCTGCCGGCGGTCGCCCGGCGGGTGCGCAGCTTCGATTTCTTCGGCTTTGCCATGATATCGCTCGGCGTCGGCGCCCTGCAGCTGATGCTCGATCGCGGTGGCGAGGTCGACTGGTTTTCCTCGGTCGAGATCTGGATCGAGCTCGGTCTTTCGCTCACCGGCTTCTGGGTGTTCATCATCCATACGATGACATCGGAACATCCCTTCATCGATCCGAAGATTTTCCTCGATCGCAATTTCGTCACCGGGCTGGCGTTCATCTTCGTTATGGGCGTGCTGATCCTGGCCTCGATGTCGCTGCTGCCGCCGATGCTGTCGACCATCTTCGGCTATCCGACGGTCACCATCGGCATCGTCATCGGGCCGCGCGGTGTCGGCACCATGATTTCGATGCTCGTCGTCGGGCGCATCATGGGCAAGGTCGATGCCAGGATTCTCGTCGTCATCGGTTTCCTCCTGACCGCGCAGTCGCTCTACACCATGGCAAGCTTCACCCCGCAGATGGATAACTGGCTGATCCTCAGCTCCGGCGTGATCCAGGGCCTCGGCATGGGCATGGTGTTCGTGCCGCTGTCGACGGTTGCCTTCGCCACGCTCGACGCCCGCTACCGCACCGATGCAACCTCGCTGTTCAGCCTTGTGCGAAATCTTGGCTCGTCGATCGGCGTGTCGGTCGTGACCGTGCTGCTGGTGCGCAACACCCAGATCAATCACGCCGAGCTTTCAACCTTCATCAACCCGTTCAATCCCAATCTCTGGGCGGTCTCGCCGGCAGCCGCCGGCGGCGACCCGACGGCACTGTCGCAGGTCGACCGAATGGTCAATCTGCAGGCGATGATGATCTCCTACGTCAACGACTTCAAAATCCTGATGATCATGACGCTGGCCGCCATCCCGTTCGTCTTCCTGCTGCGCAAGCCGAAAACAGCGCCGGCCGGCGGCGCGCCTGCCGCTCATATGGACTGATGTAGCGGCTGCTCGTCAGCGGATGTCCGCTGCCGGCGATGTCTTTGCTACCTGCCGAGCACCAGCGACCAGTAGCGCAGGTTGGGGTCGCGGCCGTCACGGACATAGGCAAGTCCGAAGCGGTTGAAGTCCGGATCGAGTATGTTGCGCCGGTGTCCCTGCGAATGCATCCAGATATCGAACAGCTTCTGTTGGTCGAAGCGGCCGGCCGCGATGTTCTCGGCCGCGGCACCGTGTACGCCATTGTCCCTCATGCGCGAGGCGAAATCCTTGCCCCAGCCGGTGGTGTGGCTCATGTTTTCACGCTGCGCCATGTAGCCGGCCTGCTGCAATGCTGCTTGCTCCAACTGCGCGTCCGGGGTCAGCGGGCCGCGCCCGGCCGTCGCACGTAGGCTTGCCAGCGTGCCGGTTGCCGAGGAGGAAACCCCGGCGCCTTGCCCTGTCGGCAGCGAGACGGTGCTGCAGGCGGCAAGCCCAAGCAAGGCCGCCAGGCCAGCCGCCTTGAGCCCAGCCGCCTTGAGCCAACTGCGCCTGTTCAAGTTCGCGATCTGGTCGCAATCGATTTTCGAAGTGGTCATGCGTGCCTGACTCGGTCCCGATCATGGCTTTTGCCGGGCAGGCGGTGAAAAATCTCGATCGAAGCGGCCCCTAGTTCACAAGCGTGATGAGGCGGCTGGAGTACATCTCTCGATTTCCGAACACCGCCGTGCAGTCGGTCTTGATGGAAGAGTTGCCTGTCATCTGCACGGTCAAGCCAACAAGCCTCAGGCAGTCCCCCTGACCACTCATGTCCGAATTGCCGGCAAACGAAACGGCCGCGTCAGGCGCATAGACGAATCCGCTGATCACGGAATTTGCGCCGCCATTCAGGGTCAAGGCCGAAACGTTCCCGCGGCTCTGGAAGATGGTGATGCCGGCGTAAGGTCCGCTGGTGGGCGGGGAAAGGTTCACCTTTTCATTGGCATTTATGATGATCTGTGCCCCTTCCGTGAGGAATATGGTTACGCCCTGGCCGCTCAGGCTGCCATTCCCGCCCGGCTTCAGGGTGACGCCGCGCAAGATGTAGACGCCCGGGTTGAGCGTGATGTTTCCTGACAATGTCTTGTCGCAATAGGTGCCGGGCGACAGCGTGTAGGTTTTGCCGTTCGGCACCGGCAGGCAAAGTGTGTAGGGGGGAGGGACGATGTCGGCCAGGGGATCGAAGGACGCATATTGATGTTCGAGCGGCGTGCCGCAGGTGAGATTGGCAGCGGGCGGAGAAAGCCCGGAAGTGCCACCGACGGCCGATACGCAGCCCGCCGAGACCTGCGCGGAACCGCCCCTGCTGACGGCATCGGACGCGTCCGAGTTTGCCGCGATCACGCAGTTGCTCATGGCGACATCGGTCGAGCCTTGTAGGCTCACCGCCGCCGACGCATGCGGATCGAGCGCCAGCACGCAGGCCTGGGCGCCCGGGTGCATCTTGACCGTCGCCGACCGGTGAGCTGGCCAGGGGGCAGCGCCGTTGATGAAGCTCGGACGGTTGATGCCGGACGACAGCGAGATGTAATAGGCGCTCGGATCGCCGCTGGCGGTGGCCGAAAAGGCGGAAACGCTGTCTGAATATTCCTGCTGGTCGGCAATGCTCAAATTGGCTGCGAAGAATGTCAGCCCAAGCCCCTGGACATCGTTCGCGCTCATGCTGGGCAGGTATTTGGTGCCGACGGCAAGGCCAGCCGCGTCCAGCGAGTTCTGCAGTTGCGCGGCGTCATCGCTCGTGCCCGTCAGGTCGAGGGTGCCGGCGACGACAGCCATTATCGGCAGCAAGGCTACGGCGGTCGCCATGGCGAAATTGCCGCGTTCGCAAGACCAGAAGCCCTTCAATGTGAACATCGCCCCTCGCCAACGTTTGTAAAGCTCAGGTGATACGCTCTGGGTCTCTACGAGTAATTTAAGCAATAGCTAAAATGCATGGATTCTAAAATGAACTCAGTGGTTCGCCAGACGATGACCGCTCAGCAAACCTTATGAGACGCGGCGACAATCCCGGGAAGATCGGCTATTATGTCAGCGTTCTTCAAGTGGCAGCTACGGGCAGCCACCCTAGGCGGTGACCGCCCCCCGAGAAAAACGGAGGAAGGTTATGGCCGGCTTTCATGTCATGGCGGACGCGTACGGGATGCATGTGCAACCAGCGGTCCGCCGCATTTCCACGGCGGACCTCTGGGACGCGCTCAGACTTGGCGCCGATGACTTCTGGGCCAAGCCCTCGCATTACGTGTTCCTGTGCCTGATCTATCCGGTCGCCGGCCTGATCCTGACGCAGTGGACGTCCGGCTCCAACGCCATCCAGCTCGTCTATCCCTTGATGTCGGGCTTTGCCCTGGTCGGGCCGTTCGCGGCGATCGGACTCTATGAGATCAGCCGCCGGCGCGAGCTCGGCATGAACACCAACTGGCGGCATGCGCTCGATGTTCGCCATTCATCGGCGCTGCCCTCGATAGCGGTTATCGGCATCATGCTGTTCGCGCTGTTCCTGTTGTGGCTGTTCACGGCGCAGTCGATCTACACCAGCCTTTTCGGCGGCGAGCCGCCGGCTTCGATCGGGGCCTTCCTGCGCGATGTGCTGACGACCAGCAAGGGCTGGAGGCTGATCCTTCTCGGCAACGCGGCCGGCCTGGTCTTCGCGGTGGTCGTGCTGGCGACCACGGTCGTTGCTTTTCCGCTTCTGCTCGATCGGGATGTCGGCGCCGTTTCGGCGATAGAGACCTCGGCGCGCGCGGTCATGGCAAATCCGCTGCAGATGGCGCTATGGGGCCTCATCGTCGCGGTGCTGCTGGTGATCGGCTCGATCCCGCTGTTTGCCGGTCTCGCCGTCGTCATGCCGATCCTCGGCCACGCGACCTGGCATCTCTACCGCAAGGTGGTCGAGCCGGCCCAGATCCGGCCGCCGCGCCGGCCGATGTGACGCTTCAGCGCTGGGCGTCGGTCGCCATCTTCAGCGCCAGCGCCGTCAGCACGGTTCCCATCATCCAGCGCTGGATGACCAGCCACAGCGGGCGTCCGGCGAGGAAGGTGGCGATCGAGCCGGCCGTTAGCGCGATGACGGCGTTGACGCTGAGGCTGATCGATATCTGCGTCGCGCCCAGCACCAGAAGCTGCGACAGGACATGGCCCTTGCCGGGGCTGATGAACTGCGGCAGCAGCGACAGATAGAGAACGGCCACCTTGGGATTGAGGAGATTGGTCATCAATCCCATGGCGAACAGCTTGCGCGGCCGGTCCTTCGGCAGGTCGCGCACCTGGAATGGCGAGCGTCCGCCCGGTTTCACGGCCTGCCAGGCCAGCCACAAGAGGTAGAGTACGCCGGCAAAGCGCAGCACATCATAGGCATAAGGCACCGCGATCAGCAGCGCCGTGATGCCGAACGCGGCCGACAGCACGTAGAACAGGAATCCGACCGCAACCCCGCCAAGCGAGATCAGTCCGGCCTTCGGTCCTTGCGACAGTGAGCGCGAGATCAGATAGATCATGTTCGGACCCGGCGTCAGCACCATGCCGAGGCAGACCAGCGCGAAGGCGAGATGGTTGGCGGTATCGGGCATTGTTCGTTCCCAGCCTGCCGCGATGGATGAGAGACCATGCGAGCGGCCAATCTGTGCCTGTCACCGCAGGCGCCCGCAAGGGCTTGACGGCGCCGGGCGTTGCGCCAGGGAACGAACTCGGGTTAGCCGACGACGCGCAGGTTCGACAGCTCGTTGCCGATTTCCTTGAAATCGTTTGCCAGGCTGGCGCCGGTCGCATTCCAGAACAGCTTCGCCGGTTTGCTCGGATCCGTCGCATCCTTGCGGAAGCGTGAATTCGACGAGCAGGATTTCAGCGCATCGATCGCCAGCTTGTCGCTGGCCTTGGTCGTCGATAGGTCGAGCGCCACCGTCATCACCATGATGTTGGCTGCCTTGGCGTTGTTGCAGAGCGTGGCCATCTGCTCGTTGAGGGCATTGGTGTAGTTGCCGTTCGAATAGTCGAACTGACCGATGGCGCTCGATGTGCCCATGAACAGGCGTCCGACCGAGGTGCCGTTGTAGCCGGGGTTGAGGTAGCCGAAGGAGGCGTAGGTCGATTTCGAATTGGCGGGGTCGGAATAGCCCAGCGAGGATGGCGTATAATAGGTGTTGGCGCCGTCGGTCAGCACGATCACCACCTTGTCGTTGCCTCTTTCGGTTTCCGGGCGCCCTTGCGTGAACGGCTCTCCGCTCGAGACCACCCGCCAGCCCCAGGCCATGCCCTCGGGAACATTGGTGCCGCCATTCGGCTGCATCAGGTCGATCGCCGCCTTGATCGAGGTGAGCCCGTCGGCGACGCTGACATCGGTCAGCGGCGTGATCGGGTTGGTGGTGCAGCTGTAATTCGGCCCGTTACCGGCGGGCAGCGCCGGCGCATCGATCGGCCGCGGCTGGAAATATTTGGCCATGTTGCGCAGCCGCGATTGGCCGCTGCTGCTCGATGGATCGTCGTTCCACCAGCTGTTGATGGCACCATAAGTTACCGGTGCGGCCTCGTCGGGGTCCTGGGTGAGTTTCCAGTGATTGCCGGGTTCGTCGGGCGCGAACATCGGCACGAACATCGTTGCCGGATCGCCGACGCCGATGCCGGTGTTGGCCGAGCCACCGGACGGCGTGGCGTCGTTGATATTGTAAGGGTAGGGCCGTGCCTCGACGCAGCCTTGCCAACTGGCGAACGGACCGTAGGAATCGACATAGTCATATTCGTTGTGGCTGCTTTTGCAGGTGTTGTTCGAATTGTATGCGTCGCAGACCACGCGCTTGCTATTGACGATACGCTCGTGGTTGGTGACGACCTTCATGTCGCGATAAAGCGAAAACCGGGTCAGCATCTGGCCTTCCTCTGTTCCCCAGCCGGTGCCGCGCTTGTACCAGATGCCGTTGGTCTGCTGGGCGTATTTGTTGGCGCCGTTCAGCGTCGACCAGTCGAAATTCTCGTTCGATACCGGCGACAGACCCTCGGTGTCCATCCACGAGGCGTTGCCGTTGCCGGGGCCGACATTGACGGAGGCGGCAAAGGGCACGAGGCCGAATTGCACCGGCCTGTCGACCTGCTTGATCATCGCGGCCTGCTGGGCAAGCGTGTCGACCAGTTGCTTGGCCGCTGTTTTGAGCAGATCGATGCGCATTTGTCCTGAGCCGGTGCCGGGCGTGACCATCGATCCGGAATTGTCGAGCACCAAGGCAACCTCCAGCGTGTTCTTCAGACGGACTTGCGAGGTGACGTTGAAGCTGAGCCTCTGGTTGGCATCGGTCGCCGATTTGCCGACGAACTGGGCGAAGGCGGGGTAGAAATAGGGTTTGTAATTAAGTTGGGCGGTCATGGTCAGCAGGCCGCCGCCGCTGGTGTTGCTCGGCAAGGTAACGTTGAGCGTCGCGCTGGCGGGATCGATGTCGTTCAAATTGGCGTTGAAAAAGTCGAGCGCGTAGGCTCTCAGCTGATCGTCGGTGGCGCCTTCCGTCAGCCGGCGGGCCGTGGCGAAGTTGGCGGCGTCGAGCGCGTTCATCACCATCTGCTTTTCACGGTTCATTTCCGTGAAGTCGACCGCGATCGCCAGGCCGCCCATCAGCGGCACCATCGCCACAGCCGTCATGAGAGCATAGTTGCCGCGCCTATCGCGGCGGAACTGACGCCAGATTTCAAACATGCTTGCAGCAGCCCCCGCCGACGGATTCTCGGCCGGCGCCAGCTTTCCACAAAACGCTGAAGGACGAGTTTGGGAAACCGCTCTATTGCTTGGTCGGCGCTTCACCAACCGCTAACCAATCAAGGCCGCGGCTTGCGCCGCAATTCGCGCCGATCAAGGCGAAAGCTGGTGACAGCATGGGCCGGTTCGGATAATTCGAACCGGCTGCGGGGAACCGTCGGCCGCTGTAACCGCAACGATCATACTGAAGGAAACGGCATGGCGGATTCGCCTGAAATCGTCGGCTCGCTCGAAGACGTCTCGAAAGCCTATTCGGCAATTCTTTGCGATGTCTGGGGGGTGGTGCATAATGGCGAATGGCATTTTCCGGCTGCCGCGGCTGCGCTGGCAGCGGCAAGGGCGGACGGCACTCCTGTCGTTCTGATCACCAATTCGCCGCGCCGCCGCGCCGATGTCGTGGCGCAGATGAGCGTGATCGGCGTCCCGCCATCAGCCTATGACCGTGTGGTGACCTCGGGCGACGTGACCCGTGATCTGATCGCGGAGGGCCCGCGCAAGGTCTTCCACATCGGCGCCGACCGCGATCTGACGCTTTATGACGGCCTCGATGTCGAACTCGTCGAGGAGTTCGAGGCCACTGGCGTCGTGTGCACCGGGCTGTTCGACGACGAGGTCGAAAAACCCGACGACTATACGGAACTGCTGCGCCGGTTGCGCGCCAGGAACCTGCCGTTCATCTGCGCCAATCCCGATATCATGGTGGAACGAGGCGAACGGATCATCTGGTGCGCCGGCGCGCTCGCGCGCGACTACGCGCAGCTCGGCGGTCGCACGCTGATCGCCGGAAAACCCTACGCGCCGATTTACGAGGTCGCGATGAAGGAGGTGGCCGAGATCCTCGGCCGGTCGGTTGAGCGTTCGCGAATACTGGCAATCGGCGACGGCATGATGACCGACGTCAAGGGCGCTGCCGACAATGGTTTCGACGTCCTCTATGTCTCTGGCGGCATTCATGCCCGCGACTATGGCGATCCATCCCGGCCGGATCCGGCAAAGCTCGGGCTCTTCCTGGAGCGGCACGGCTATCGTCCGGTGGCCGTGATCGCAAGACTGCAGTAGGTGGCAATGGTCGCGTTCCAGCATCTTACGACAACCGCGCCGCTGCCCGCCGATCTGCGAGGGGGCGTGGTCGCGATCGGCAATTTCGATGGCGTCCACCGCGGCCATCAATCCGTGCTCGAACGGGCATTGGCGGAGGCCGTGCGGCGTGGCGTACCGGCCCTGGTGCTGACCTTTGAACCGCACCCGCGAACGGTTTTCAGGCCTGATCTGCCGCTTTTCGTGCTGACGCCGCCGCCGATGAAGGCGCGCCTCCTGTCGCTGCTGGGCTTTGCCGCGCTCGTCGAGCAGCCCTTCACGCGCGACTTCGCCTCGCTGTCGGCGGAAGCCTTCGTCACCGATGTGCTGGAGAGGGCGCTGGGCATTACCCATGCCGTGACCGGTTTCGATTTCCATTTCGGCAAGGACCGCCAGGGCGGGCCGGCTTATCTGATGGCTGCCGGCGAGCGCCACGGCTTCGGTGTTACCCTCGTCGACGCCTTTCGCGACGAAGGCGCCGAGGTGGTTTCGTCGAGCCGCATCCGTGCCTTGCTTTGCAAGGGCGAGGTGGCCGAGGCCGCCGGTCTGCTTGGCTATCGCTTTACGGTGGAAAGCGAGGTTGTCGGCGGCCAGCAGCTCGGGCGAACGCTCGGCTTTCCCACAGCCAATATGAGGCTTCCGGCGGAAGCCACGCTCAAGGAAGGGATCTACGCCGTCCGCTTCCGTCGCGCGGACGGTACGCTGCACGACGGCGTCGCCAGCTTTGGCCGCCGCCCGACCGTCGACGACAATGGCGCGCCGCTCCTGGAAACCTTCGTCTTCGATTTTTCCGGCGATCTCTATGGCGAGACTTGCGAGGTGTCGTTCTTCGGCTTCCTGCGCAGCGAGATCAAGTTCGACGGGCTCGACGCACTGGTCGTGCAGATGAAGCGCGATGAAGTCGAGGCCCGCGCGCTGCTTGGCGGCGTCAAGCCGCTCTCCGGCCTGGACGCCGCGGTGGCGTTCTGAAGCATGATCCCGAAAGGGGAAACGAGTTCCTATTTCTTCAACGCAAGGCCGACGGCGATGAAGGTCCAGCCCTGGAAGATCAGGTCGATCGCCAGGAACAGTCCGAGCACCCACAGGCTGTTGACCGGCCAGCCCATGGCGATGATCAGGCCCGCGAGCACGCTGATGACGCCCGCCGCGACAATCCAGCCCCAGCCGCGCTCCGGACGGTGGCTGTAGCCGACCCAGGCCCGCAGCGCGCCGGAAGCGACGAGCGCGATGGCCAGCAGGAAGGTCAGCACCGCCGAGGCGAGCAGCGGATTGTCGAAAGCGAAGAACCCTGCGACCGCATAAAGCAGTCCGCTGAGCAGCCAGTAGAAGAAGCGGCCCCAGGTCTTGACCCCGAAAGCATGCATGATCTCGATGATGCCGGCCACCAGCATCAGCCATCCGACAACGTAGACGGAAGCCACCGTGGCGATGAACAGATTGCCGAAGGCTACACCGCCGAGGATCAGCAGCACCACGCCCAGACCGACGAACCATCCCCATTTGTCACGCGTCCGGCCGATCGCGTTCTTCAGAGTATCGCCGTGCAAGGTCATGTCGCCACCTCCATAGAGGACCGCCAGCATGCAGGGAGGTTACCCTCGGCGCCGACCCGCGTCCAGCCGATGGCGGGCGCGATGGTGCAGGCAATGCGCGCTGGATGTCTCGCCCTTAAATCAAATTTTACCAAAGCCTCGTCAAAGCTGTCGCCGCAGGGCAGTTGTATCGTGTTAGTGGAGTGACCATGAGTCAGGTCGGGAAGATTTCTGTAGCCGTGGCTACTGTCGTGCTCGCCATGTCAGGCGCGGCCGAAGCCGGTGATGGCGCTTTCGGCTGGCTGTCCGGCGACTGGTATCTGACGGTCGGCGCGACCGGCCTGGTGGCGCCCAATTTCGAAGGCGGCAAGAAATACATGCTGAGCGCCCAGCCCATCATTTCGCTGGGCAAGGCCGGCCCTGCTGCTCGCTTCACCTCACGCAACGACAATATTTCGCTGGCGCTTGTCGACGACGGCGGCGTCCGTGCAGGCCTGACCGGCAAGTTCCTGTTCTCGCGCGACGACGGCGATGCCGACGAGCTCAGGGGGCTCGACCCGGTCCGCTGGGGCGGCGAGGTCGGCGGCTTCTTCGAATTCTATCCGACGGACTGGATGCGCGCGCGCGCGGAATTGCGGCATGGCATCCGAGCCCATAACGGCTTTGTCGCCGACATCGCCGCCGATGCTTTCTACGACGTGACGCCAACCGTCAGGATCTCGGGTGGCCCGCGCGTGTCGTTCGCCTCGGCGAACTATTTCGATGCCTATTACGGTGTCAACGCGCAGGAAGCCGTGGCCTCGGGCCTGAGCCAGTACAATCCCGGCGGCGGCCTGAAATCCGTCGGCCTCGGTGGCGCGGTGACCTGGAAGGTGACCGATCCGATGACTGCCAGCCTGTTTGGCGAATATTCGCGCCTGGAGGGTCCGGCCGCCGATTCCAGCCTGGTCAGGGAGCGTGGCGACCGCAACCAGTTCATGGTCGGCGTGTCGACCACCTACCGCTTCGACTTCAAGATGTAAGCGAATCGAACGAGACGCTTTATTCCTGCGCTCTTCTCCGCTAAAAGCCCAGCAATGACGAGCTTTTTGCGCCTTCACGCGCCGACGATACGAATTACCAGCCCGGTGTTCCCAGCAGCCTGAAGGCTGTAGGAGCTGCCGGGAATATTGCGCGCGGCCTCTCGCGCTTTTCCAGATCATCAAAGCATGTCGCCCCGAGTGGGCCCCGTTTTTGGGAACGGCATGCGTGTAAAATAGAGTTTCACGCCGCAAGCCACGTGGCCCGGCATGCACATGGCAGACCAATGACCGACGAAACCCAATCGAAGATCGACTATTCGAAGACCCTTTATCTGCCGCAGACGGAGTTTCCGATGCGCGCCGGCCTGCCCGAGAAGGAGCCGGTGCTGGTCAAGCGCTGGCAGGACATGGACCTCTACCGCAAGCTGCGCGAGAGCGCGGCGGGGCGTACAAAATACGTGCTGCATGACGGCCCGCCCTACGCCAACGGCAACATCCATATCGGCCACGCGCTGAACAAGATCCTCAAGGACGTTATCACCCGCTCATTCCAGATGCGCGGCTATGACTCGAACTATGTGCCCGGCTGGGACTGTCACGGCCTGCCGATCGAATGGAAGATCGAGGAACAATACCGCGCCAAGGGCAAGAACAAGGACGAGGTGCCGGTCAACGAATTCCGCCAGGAATGCCGTGAATTCGCCGCGCACTGGATCTCGGTGCAGGGTGGAGAGTTCCAGCGTCTCGGTGTCATCGGCGACTTCAAGAACCCTTATACGACCATGGCCTTCCACGCCGAGTCGCGCATCGCGGGTGAATTGTTGAAGTTCGCCATGTCCGGCCAGCTCTACCGTGGTTCGAAGCCGGTGATGTGGAGCGTCGTCGAGCGGACTGCGCTCGCCGAGGCCGAGATCGAGTACCAGGACTACGAGTCCGACACGATCTGGGCGAAGTTTCCGGTGGCCAATCTCGTGGTAGCCAGTGTCGTGGACGGGCAGCCGGCGGAGCTCGATCCGGACCTGAGCGGTCGGTCGCTTGACCTGCTGGATGCTCATGTCGTCATCTGGACGACGACGCCGTGGACCATCCCGGGCAATCGCGCCGTCAGCTATTCGCCGCGTGTCGCCTACGGCCTCTACAAGGTGACGGCGGCCGAGAATGCGTTTGGCCCGCAGCCAGGCGAGAAGCTGATCTTTGCCGATGCGCTGGCAGAGGAAAGCCAGGCCAAGGCCAAGGTCACCTTGAAGCGTCTTCACGGCATCAGCGCCGAACAGCTTGGAAATCTTGTGCTTTCGCATCCCTTCAAGGGCCTCGGTGGCGGCTATGAATTCCCGGTTGCGATGATTGCCGGCGACCATGTCACCGACGATGCCGGCACCGGCTTCGTGCACACCGCTCCCGGCCATGGCCGGGAGGACTTTGATGCCTGGATGGACGCCGCGCCCGCGCTGCGCCAACGTGGCATCGACACCGAAATCCCGTTCACCGTCGACGATGCCGGCTTCTTCACCAAGGACGCGCCGGGCCTCGGCCCTGACCGCGAAGGCGGAGCCGCGCGCGTGATCGACGACAATGGCAAGAAGGGCAACGCCAACCAGGCGGTCATCGATGAGCTGATCAAGCGCAATGCGCTGTTCGCGCGCGGCCGGCTGAAGCACAGCTACCCGCATTCATGGCGTTCGAAGAAGCCGGTCATCTTCCGCAACACGCCGCAATGGTTCGTCTACATGGACAAGGACCTCGGCGACGGCACCACGCTGCGGGGCCGCGCGCTGAAGGCCATCGACGAGACGCGCTTTGTCCCGGCCGCCGGCCAGAACCGCATTCGCGCCATGATCGAGGAGCGCCCGGACTGGGTGCTGTCGCGCCAGCGCGCCTGGGGCGTGCCGATCGCCGTCTTCGCCGACGAGGATGGCAATGTGCTGAAGGATGAGGCCGTCAACCGCCGCATCATGGACGCCTTCGAGGCGGAAGGCGCCGACGCCTGGTTCGCGCCCGGCGCCAAGGAGCGCTTCCTCGGCAATCACGATGCCTCCAAATGGAAGCAGGTGATGGACATTCTCGACGTCTGGTTCGATTCGGGCTCGACACATGTCTTCACCTTGGAAGACCGGCCCGACCTGAAGTGGCCGGCCGACGTCTATCTCGAAGGCTCCGACCAGCATCGCGGCTGGTTCCACTCCTCGCTGCTCGAAAGTTGCGGCACCAGGGGCAGGGCGCCTTACGACACCGTCGTCACCCATGGCTTCACCATGGACGAGGATGGGCGCAAGATGTCGAAATCGCTCGGCAACACGGTCGTGCCGCAGGATGTGATCAAGCAGTCCGGCGCCGATATCCTGCGGCTCTGGGTGGTGACGACCGACTATTGGGAAGACCAGCGCCTCGGCAAGAACGTGCTGCAGACCAACATCGACGCCTATCGCAAGCTGCGCAACACCATACGCTGGATGCTGGGCACGCTCGCCCATGACGATGGTGAGGTCGTTCCCCTGGAGACGATGCCGGAGCTTGAGCGGCTGATGCTGCACCGGCTGGCCGAACTCGACGAGGTGGTACGCCAGGGCTACGACGCCTTCGAGTTCAAGCGCATCACGCGCGCACTGCTCGATTTCATGGTGGTCGAGCTGTCGGCCTTCTATTTCGATATCCGCAAGGACGCGCTCTACTGCGACGGCCCGTCGAGCGTGAAGCGCAAGGCCTCGGTCCAGGTGGTGCGCCATCTCTTCGACTGCCTGGTGAAATGGCTGGCGCCGATGCTGCCCTTCACCATGGAGGAGGCGTGGCTGGAGCGTCATGCCGATGGGGTGTCGGTGCATCTCGACCAGTTCCCGCAAATCCCTGCGGGTTGGAGGAACGAGGCGCTGGCGGAGAAATGGCGCAAGGTCAGGCAGGTGCGCCGCGTCGTCACCGGCGCGCTCGAGATTGCGCGTGCCCAGAAGGTGATCGGCTCCTCGCTGGAGGCTGTCCCCGTGGTCACGATCAACGACGCGGCGCTCGAGGCGGCGATATCGGACGTCGACATGGCTGAAATGGCCATCACCAGCGATCTCGTCATTGCCCATGGCGAGGCGCCGCGAACCGCCTTCGCCCTCGATGATGTTAAGGGCGTTGCCGTGGTCGTCGAGAAAGCGGAGGATCGCGGCCTGGTCAAATGCGCGCGTTCCTGGCGCTACACCGCCGATGTCGGGCAGGATTCCGAGTTTCCGGATGTTTCGGCACGGGATGCCGCGGTGCTGCACGAACTGAAAGCGCTGGGAAGGCTCTAGTGCCTGTCGCCCAAAGAAGTGCACAAATGCCACGCCGCGCGGGTGCAAACCCGCCCGTGCGTTGCCCTTAACGAGTGGTTGAGGTAAACACGCGAAACTCCGGAAGACAAATTGTCGCCGGATTTCCGTCGCAAGTGCTTGCACGATGGGGACCGGACACAAGGCCGGTGCGATCGAGAGGTTGTCTAGAGTGGGACTTTTTGGCATGACCGAAAGATATAACGCGCGCCTTGCGCTGCTGGCGCCGCTTGTCGCATCGGGCCTCGCTTTGTCCGGCTGCATGGGCTCTCCGACCTACGGCACCGACAAGACCGCCGCCGAGCAGCTGGCCGGCGATCTTACAGGCGCCGTTTCCTTCGCGCCGAAGCGCAAGGACCCGATCGACTACAAGCCACGTCCCACCCTGGTGAAGCCGGCACCTGGCCAGAAGGAAGCGCTGCCTGCCCCGCAGGAAAGCATCCAGACGGCAAACGCCGGTTGGCCCGAATCGCCCGAGCAGCGCCGCGCGCGCCTGCGCGCCGACGCCACCGCACACCAGAATGATCCGGCCTACCAGTCGGAGATCGTCGATGACGTGCAGACGGATCCGGCTTCGGTGAAAAGGGCGATGGAGGAATCAGGATCGAGCCACCCGCCGGCGTGGAAACCCGCCGATTCCGACAAGGGCCGCGCCGCCGAGATCCAGCGCCGCCTTGCCGAGAGCAAGCAGGGCGATCCGAACACGCGTAAATACCTCAGCGAGCCGCCATTGGCCTACCGTGTCGCCTCCGATGCCGCGCCGCAGAACGAACTCGGCGAAGACGAGTACAAGAAAGAACGCGCTCTCAAGGCAAAGGCCGAGGGCAAGAAGGGCGGCTGGTTCGACTGGTTGCAGTAAGAACAAGTCGCGCAGGTCTTGCGGCGGCCTTGGCTCAGTCTCGACGTCCCCTGAAAAAATCCTTCAGCAGCAGGCCTGCTTCGGTCTCGGCCATGCCCGGATAGATGTCGGGCGTGTGGTGGCAGGTCGGAGAGGCGAAGAAGCGCACGCCGTTGACGACGGCGCCGCCCTTTTCGTCGGCCGCGCCAAAATAGAGACGGCGCAGCCTGGCGAAGGAGATTGCCCCGGCGCACATGGCGCAGGGCTCCAGCGTGACATAGAGATCGTGGCCGGTGAGCCGCTCGCTCGAGAGTTTGCCGCAGGCTTCACGGATCACCAGCATCTCGGCATGGGCCGTCGGGTCCGCAAGCTCGCGCGTGCGGTTGCCTGCACTGGCAATAACCGCGCCGCCATTGGCGATGACCGCGCCGACCGGCACTTCGCCACGCAAGGCTGCCGCTTCGGCCTCTTTTAGCGCCAGGGCCATGAAATCCGGCCTCTTCAAGGGGTTTGTCTTCCCATTATATCCTCGCCACCCGGCGGTGATCCTGTTATGGAGCGCATCAACCCGAAAAATCGGACTCGATTTTCGGAAATGATCATGCGCCAAATCAAAAGTGCTACAGCGTTCGTTGCGCGCCGAACGGATGCGCCACGCTGTAGCAGCGCAAACGGACAAAGGCCACATGGACGACAACGACAAGAAATCTCCGCGCAAAGCCGGCCCGGGCAGGAGTGGCCCGAAATCGGCAGGTGCACGTGGCCGCGATGCCGGCAAGGGCGGGAAGCCGTCCTTTGCTGCGAAAAAACCTTATGCGCCACGTGGCGATCGGCCGATGGCCGCCGACGGCGACCGGCCGAAGCGGGACTTCAAGGGCGGCGACAGGCCATTCAGCAAGGGACCGCGCCCCGAAGGCAAGCCTTATGAAAAGCGCGAAGGCCCGCGCAAGCCCTATGCGCCGCGTGGCGACCGCCCGATGGCGGCCGAAGGCGAGCGCAAGCCTTATGAAAAGCGTGAGGGACCACGCAAGCCCTACGCGCCGCGCGGCGACCGCCCGATGGCAGCCGAAGGCGAACGCAAGCCCTATGAGAAGCGCGAGGGACCACGCAAGCCCTACGCGCCGCGTGGCGACCGTCCGGTTTCTGCATCGGCGGAGGGCGGTGAAAAGCGCTTCGACCGTCCCAAGCGTGATTTCGGAGATCGTCCGAAGCGGGATTTCGCTGACCGTCCAAAGCGTGACTTTGGCGGCGACAGACCCAAGCGTGATTTCGGTGATCGGCCGCAAGGCGCGTCTGGCGGCGGCTTCAAGCCGCGCTCGCGGCCTGCCGAAGCAACGGAAGAAGCCGGCGAGCGCATCGCCAAGCGGCTGGCACGCGCCGGGCTCGCCTCGCGCCGCGACGCCGAGGAGTTGATCGCCGCCGGCCGCGTCAAGGTCAATGGCAAGGTGCTGGCTTCGCCGGCGTTCAACGTCATGCCCAATGACATCATCCATCTCGATGGCATGGAAATCCCGCCGATCGAACGCACGCGCCTGTTCCTGTTCCACAAGCCGGCCGGCGTCGTCACCACCAACCGCGATCCGGAAGGCCGCAAGACCGTCTTCGACGTGCTGCCGGCCGAACTGCCGCGGCTGATGACCATCGGCCGCCTCGATATCAACACCGAAGGCCTGCTGCTGCTGACCAATGATGGCGGCCTGTCGCGCGTACTCGAACTGCCGGCCACTGGCTGGTTGCGCCGCTACCGCGTGCGCGTTCATGGCAAGGTCGAGGAAAGCGCGCTCGCCGGCCTGCGCGAGGGCATTGCCGTCGACGGCGTCTTCTACGGCGCCATCGAAGCCAGCTTGGATCGCGAGCAGGGCTCCAACGCCTGGCTGACGATCGGTCTGCGCGAGGGCAAGAACCGTGAGGTCAAGAACATCCTCGGCGCGCTCGGCCTCGACGTCACGCGGCTGATCCGCATCTCCTACGGTCCGTTCCAGCTCGAGGACCTCGCCGAGGGCCATGTTCTGGAGATCAAGGGCCGGGTGCTGCGCGACCAGCTCGGCGAGCGCCTGGTCGAGGAATCCGGCGCCAATTTCGAGGCCGAGATAACAAAACCGTTTTCCAACCAGCCGGTGCGGCGCACCGAAGTGCGTGAGGTCGAGCCCGAACGGCCGAAGTTTACGCGAGATGGCGAGCGCCGGCCGATCGGCGAGGGCGGGCTGATCAAGAACCGCAAACGCCGGGAAGGCAGCCGCGACGAGGCGCTCGGCAAACTGTCGACGAGCCCCGACAGGGGTGAGAGACCAGAAAAGAGCTTCGGCGATCGCGGTCCGCGACCGGAGCGCGGTGGCTTTGGCGATAAGCCGCGTGGAAGTTTTGGCGACAAGCCGCGCGGTGGATTCGGTGACAAGCCTCGCGGCGGCGGCAAGAAACCCGAGCGCGAGCAACGGCCGATCGAGCCGCCCGGCCAGCGCAAGGCCAATGTCTGGATGGCGCCGGGAGCCCGGCCGATCGGCAAGGGCAGGGCGGAGGCCGATGCGGCCAAGGCGGCCGAGAACAAGGCACGCAAGGCCTCGTTCAAGCCGTCTTATGGCAAGCCCGCCGGCAAGCCAGGTGGCGCGAAACCGTTCGGCAAGCCGCGTGGCGAGCGTCCAGGAGGCGCCGGTGGCGGCGAGCGGCCGCGCGGCGGCCCCAAGGGCCCCCGGACAAGATGAGAATCGTCGGCGGTGAGTTTCGCGGGCGTCCGCTGGCGACGCCCCGCAGCAGCGCCATCCGCCCGACGACCGATCGCACCCGCGAGGCCGTCTTCAACGTTCTGGCGCATCGCTTTGCCGGGCAACTGGACGGCGCGCGCGTGCTCGACCTGTTCGCTGGCACCGGCGCGCTTGGCCTGGAAGCCCTGTCGCGCGGGGCATCCTATGGCGTCTTCATCGAGGAATCGGCCGAGGGCCGTGGCCTGATCCGCGACAATGTCGAAGCCTTCGGCCTGACCGGACGCACCAAGATCTTCCGCCGCGACGCAACCGGCCTTGGCGAGGCGGGCACGCTGGCGCCGTTCGGCCTGGTCTTTGCCGATCCGCCCTATGGCAAGGGCCTTGGCGAGCTAGCCCTGCGGTCGGCCCAGGCCGGCGGCTGGCTGCGGCCAGGCGCACTCTGTGTGGTCGAGGAGACGGCGGTGGTTCCCTTCGAGCCAGGCCCGGGCTTTTCCGTGCTTGATGAGCGCAACTATGGCGAGACCGTGATCCGCTTCATCGAAGCTGCCTGAGAGGCCTGCTTTCAGCCGTGGCCTCTTTGCCGCCGCCTTTGCCGGCAACATGACCAACAATTCACTTTGCTAGTCGCCAGCGCCTTGCCTATCGTCGCTGCATGAAACCGGAGCCATCGATGACATCAAGGACTGAATGGCTTCGGGCCACGCTGCTGGCGACGTCGCTGGCATTGTTCATGACCGCCCCCGTCCTGGCGGACGGCCCCGTATTGCCAAGCACAGTGCCGGCCGAGTTCAAGGTCACGGACTTCCTGCTCGACAACGGCATGGAAGTGGTCGTCATTCCCGATCACCGCGCGCCGATCGTCACCCACATGGTCTGGTACAAGATCGGCAGCGCCGACGAGCCGCCGGGCAAATCCGGCATCGCCCATTTCTTCGAGCATCTGATGTTCAAAGCCACGGCCCACCACGCGGCCGGCGAGTTCGACCGCGCCGTCTCCGACATTGGCGGCTCCAACAACGCCTTCACCTCCTACGACTACACCGCTTTCCACGAGACGGTGGCACCGTCGGCGCTCGAGCTGATGATGAGCTTCGAAGCCGACCGCATGCGCAACCTCATCCTCACCGATGACGTCATCAAGACCGAGCGCGATGTCATCCTGGAGGAGCGCCGCTCGCGCATCGACAACAATCCGCAGGCCGTGCTCGACGAAGAGGTCGATGCCACGCTATGGCAGAACCAGCCCTATCGCATCCCGGTCATCGGCTGGATGCAGGAGATGGAGCAGCTGAACCGCACCGACGCGGTGGCGTTCTACGACAAATACTACCGGCCCAACAACGTCGTGCTGATCGTGACCGGCGATGTCGAACCGGACACGGTGAAGGCGCTGGCCGAAAAGACTTATGGCAAGGTGGCCCGCGGGCCGGACCTGCCGCCGCGCGTCCGTCCGGTCGAGCCGGAGCAGAACACCAGGCGCACGGTCACGCTCTCCGACGCTCGCGTCAGCGTGCCGAGTTTCTCGACACAATGGGTCGTGCCCTCCTATCACACTGCGAAGCCCGGCGAGGCCGAAGCGCTCGATCTGCTGGCCGAGATCCTCGGCGGCGGCAACCGCAGCCGGCTTTACCAGGCCCTTGTCGTCAAGCAGGGCATTGCTTCCGGCGCCGGTGCGTACTTCCAGGGCACCATGCTCGACGACACCAATTTCACCGTCTACGGCGCGCCGCGCGGTGACGCCAAACTGGCCGACGTCGAAGCCGCGGTCGATGCGGAAGTGGCGCGCATCGCCAGCGACGGCGTCACCCCGGACGAGCTCGAAAAAGCCAAGGACCGCTATGTCAGGTCGATGATCTTTGCTCGCGACAAGCAGGATTCCATGGCCAACATCTATGGCTCGACGCTTGCCACCGGCGGCAACGTCCAGGACGTGCAGCAATGGCCGGACCGCATCCGCAAGGTCACCACCGACGAGGTCAAGGCCGTTGCCGCGCGCTATCTGGTATTGGCCCGCTCGACGACCGGCTATCTCTTGCCGCAGCAACAGGCGGGGAATTGATGATGACGAACCAGTTTAGCGGCGCGTTGACGTCGCCCCGCCAGGCTCCCCCTTCTCCCCTCGTGCGAGAAGGGAAGGCCCTCCACGCCCTCGCAACCTTCTTCCTCTCCGTCCTCTTCCTGGTTCTGCCGGCACTTGCCGCCCGCGCCATGGAGATCCAGTCCGTTACCTCCTCGAAAGGCGTCACGGCCTGGCTGGTCGAGGACTATTCCGTGCCGGTGGTCGCCGTCCGCTTCGTCTTCGGCGGCGGCTCGACGCAAGATCCGGTGGGGAAGGAAGGTCTCGCCAACCTGATGACCGGCCTGTTCGACGAGGGTGCCGGCCCGCTCGACTCGGAAGCCTTCCAGATCAAGCTCGACGATGCCGGGGCGGAAATGAGCTTCGACGAGACCCGCGATGGCATCTACGGTTCCATGCGCATGCTGGCCGAACAGCGCGACGAAGCCTTCGACCTGTTGCGTCTGGCGGTCAATGAGCCGCGCTTCGACCAGGCGCCGATCGACCGCATCCGCGCGCAGGTCCTGTCCGGCATCATCGCCAACGAGAACGATCCCGACACGGTGGCGCAGAACCGCTGGGCGCGCGCCGTCTATGGCGACCACCCTTATTCGCGTTCCGACCAGGGCACCAGGCAGAGCATCGCCGCCGTCACGCAGGCCGATCTCGAGGCCCTGCACAAGGCGGTGTTCGCGCGCGGCGGCTTGCATGTCGCCGTGGTCGGGGCCATCGACCCCGAGACCCTGAAGAAGAAGCTCGACATGGTGTTCGGCGACTTGCCGCGGGACCAGGCGCTCGCTCCTGTAGCCGATATCGAGCCCAAGCTGGCGCAGCATATCGAGGTCAATTACGACCTGCCGCAGACATCGCTGCAGCTCGCCTGGCCGGGCGTGAAGCGCAAGGCGACGGATTTCTTCCCGGCGGTGCTGATGAATGAGATCCTCGGCGGTGGAACTTTCACCTCGCGCCTGTTCCAGGAGGTGCGCGAAAAGCGCGGGCTCGCCTACAGCGTCAATTCCTCTCTGGTCAACCAGGACCATGCCAATGCGCTGATCGTCACCACTGGGACGCGCTCCGATCGCGCGGCCGAGACGCTCGCTATCGTGCGCGACGTCGCCAAGCGCCTGGCCGAGGATGGCCCGACTGAGGCCGAACTGGCGGCGACCAAGAAATATCTGATCGGCGCCTATGCGATCAGCAATCTGGATTCGTCGAGTTCCATCGCCGCCACGCTTGTCGAGCTGCAGATTGACGATCTCGGCATCGACTACATGCAGCGCCGGGCCGGCTATATCAACGCGGTGACGATCGATCAGGTCAAGGAGGCGGCGAAGAAGCTGCTGACGACCGAGCCGACCATCATGGTGGTCGGGCCGCCGCTGGCGGGAGCCGGCAAGGGATGAGCCCCACTTTCGGCATAGCGTTCGGCGGTGGCGGCGCGCGCGGTCTGGCGCATATCCATGTCATCGAGGCGCTGGACGAGCTCGGCATCAAGCCGGTGGCGATAGCCGGCTCGTCGATCGGCGCCATCATGGGTGCCGGCATGGCCTCGGGCATGACCGGCAAGGATATCCACGACTATGCCCGCTCGATCCTCGGCCGCCGCGCCGAGGTGGCGAGCCGCATGTGGCGGGCGCGGCCGGGCACGATCGCGGAAGCCATGCAAAATGGCATCCGCGTCAGCCAGTTCAATGTCGAGCGCATCCTGAAGGCGTTTCTGCCCGAGGCTATTCCCGAATCCTTCGCCGGATTGAAAATCCCGCTGAAGGTGACAGCAACCGACTATTTCGGCCACAAGCTCGCCGTGTTCGACGATGGCGACCTGCATTCCGCCCTTGCTGCCTCTGCCGCCATTCCTGCCGTCTTCCGTCCGGTGACGCGCGACGGCAGGCTGCTGATCGACGGCGGCATCTACAACCCCGTGCCCTTCGACCTGATCGAGAAGGATGCCGATATCATCATCGGCGTCGACGTGGTCGGCGCGCCGGAAGAGGCCGACCGCAAGCAGCCGACCTCCGTCGACCTGATGTTCGGCGCCACGCAATTGATGATGCAGTCGATCATCGCCAACAAGCTGAAACAGTGCCAGCCTGACATACTGGTCCGCCCAGCGGTATCGAAATACCGCGTCCTCGATTTCCTGAAGATCGAGGCCCTGATGAGCGAGACGGTTGAAATCAAGGATCGGCTGAAGCGGGAGGTGGAGGTCGCAATTGAACGGCGTTCCGCCAACGTCGAGGCAAAAAGGACAAGAACACCAGCCAGGTCGTGATCGCGGTCAGCGAGACTGCGAGGCTACTTTGTGCCGTGTCGGCGGGGCATCATGCCGAGGCGGCAACAATGCCTCCGCCTCGCTCAGTCCTTCGCCCGCTCCACATAGGACCCGTCCGCCGTCATCACCACGACGCGGGTGCCAGGCGCGATGTGCGGCGGCACGGTGGTGCGCACGCCATTGGAAAGCACGGCCGGCTTGTAGGAAGACGATGCCGTCTGGCCCTTGGTCGTCGGCTCGGTCTCGACCACTTCGAAGGTGGCGCGCTGCGGCAGCACCAGGGCGATCGCGATGCCGTTGAACTGTGACACCTGCACCGGCATGCCCTCCTTCAGATAGGGCGCCGCGTCGCCGACCACGGCTTCAGACACCGCCACCTGGTCGTAGGTTTCCGGGTTCATGAAGTGATAGCCTTCGCCATCGGCGTAAAGGAAGGTGTGCTCGCGCTCCTCGACATAGGCGCGCTCCACCTGTTCGGTGGTGCGGTAGCGCTCCGACACCTTCACCCCGTCGCCGATGCGGCGCATATCGAGCTGCGTCACGGGCGTGCCCTTGCCGGGGTGGATGTTTTCGGCGAAGAGGATCACATAAAGCTTGCCGTCCTTGTCGACGACATTGCCTTTGCGGAGCGAACTGGCGATGACTTTCACCACGGTTTTAAATCCTGCGAGAGTTGACTGGCGTTTGCCGGCTTGCGCGGCGCTGGATGGGGGCCTAGCGCATCTTGGCGCGAACCGCCAGCCCCCTCGGCGAACCGAAGCGCGCTGATGACCGCCGCGTCGCCCTGGTGGACGCCGCATGTCCATGCCGACCGCCGTCCGCGCCTGATGCTGCGCAACGGGATGACGGCTGCCTTGCGCGACTGGTTCGCCCGCAACGACTTCATCGAGGTGGAGACGGCGGCGCTGCAGGTCTCGCCCGGCAACGAGGCGCATCTGGCGGCCTTCGCCACCGAAGCGGTCGGGCCGGATGGCGTCCGCTCGCCGCTTTATCTCCACACCTCGCCGGAATTCGCCTGCAAGAAACTGCTTGCGGCGGGGGAGCAGCGCATTTTCAGCCTGGGGGCCGTCTACCGCAACCGTGAGCGCGGCCCCTTGCACCATCCCGAATTCACCATGCTCGAATGGTATCGGGTGGGCGAGACCTATGAAAGCCTGATGCGCGATTGCGGCGATCTGCTGGCGCTGGCCGCGACACGGGCAGGGGCCACGCACTTCTCTTTCAGGCGCCGCGACTGCGATCCGTTTTCCGAGCCGCAGCGACTGACCGTGGCGGACGCCTTCAGCCGCCACGCCGGGATCGATCTGCTGGCCACGGTCGCGCCCGACGGCGGCACGGACCGGGACGCGCTGCATGCCGCTCTGATCCAGGCCGGTCTGCGCACCGCGCCTGACGACAGCTGGGCCGATTTGTTCAGCCGCGTGATGGTGGAAAAGATCGAACCCAATCTCGGCCTCGGCCGCGCGACCATTCTTTGCGAGTACCCGGTCGCCGAGGCGGCACTGGCGCGGCCGAGCCCGAGGGATCCGCGCGTCGCCGAACGCTTCGAGCTCTATTGCTGCGGCGTCGAGCTCGCCAACGGCTTTGGCGAACTGACCGACGCGGCCGAGCAACGCCGGCGCTTCGTCATCGAGATGGACGAGAAAGAGCGCGTTTATGGTGAGCGCTACCCGCTGGACGAGGACTTCCTCGCCGCGTTGGCCATCATGCCGCAGGCCAGCGGCATCGCGCTCGGCTTCGATCGGCTGGTGATGCTGGCGACCGGCGCGCAGAAGATCGAGGACGTGATCTGGACTCCGGTCGCGGCATCTTGAAGACGGGCTGCCGCCCCTTTGATCTCAATGCGCGAATACCTGCTCCAGCGAGCGAAAGCCCTTGAATTCCAAGGCATTGCCCGAGGGATCCCGGATAAACAATGTCGCTTGTTCGCCGGGCTCGCCCTTGAAGCGGACCATCGGCCGCTCCAGCCAGTCTATGTCGTCGCGCGCTTCCAGCCGCGTCGCCAGGCGCTGCCAGTCGTCCATCAAGAGCACAGCGCCGAAATGCGGGATCGGCACCAAAATGCCGTCGACCTTGCCGTCGCTTGCAGCTCGCGCGGCCTGCGGCCGCAAATGCGCCGACATCTGGTGGCCGTAGAGGTCGAAATCGACCCAGGTCGCCGACGAGCGGCCGATCGCACAGCCCAGCACCTCGCCATAGAAAGTTCGGGTTTCATCGAGATCACGGACTGGAAAGGCAAGATGGAAAGGCGTCATGGCGAAGGCTCCAGTTAGGCAAAAACCGCGACGTCCGCTCTTTGCGGGCGCTTCGATGGCGATTTGGTCGCAACATCCTGATTGCCCTTCTGCCATTGCACAAGCGGCAGTGGAACAATAGATGGTGCGGCAGCACCTGCCTTCCGGACAGGCTGAAGAAAACAGGATCAAGTGCATGACCGACAAGCTCGACGCCGCGAAATTGACGGACCGTGTCGCGGCCCTGGTCGAGGCCGCCAAACGCGCTGGCGCCGATGCCGCGGACGCCGTCGCGGTGCGTGGCCGCTCGACCGGTGTTTCGGTGCGGCTTGGCAAGGTCGAAAACACAGAGGCGTCCGAGGGCGACGACGTTTCGCTGCGGGTGTTCGTCGGCCAGCGTGTGGCCAGTGTATCGGCCACCGCAGCGTCCGATCCGAAGGCCCTTGCCGAGCGCGCTGTCGCCATGGCCAAAGTGTCCCCCGAGGATCCCTACCAGGCTCTTGCCGACCCCGCGCTGCTCGCCAGACAGACGCGCGATCTGGACCTGTTCGATGCAACCGAAGTGTCGGCAGACCAGTTGAAGGAGGCGGCCCTTGCGGCCGAGGCGGCGGCTCTCGCCGTCAACGGCGTAACCAATTCGGCCGGCAGCAATGCCAGCGCCGGGCTGGGCGGGCTGGTTCTGGCCACCTCGCACGGTTTTCTCGGCCAGTATGTCGCCTCGCGCTTTTCGCGCTCGGCCAGCGTGATCGCCGGCGAGGGCACCGGCATGGAACGCGACTACGAATTCTCCTCGCGCCAGCATTTTGCCGATCTCGACGCGGCCGAGGATATCGGCCGCCGGGCCGGCGAACGGGCCGTGCGTCGCCTTGGCGCGCGCAAGGCGGCGACCGGATCGGTCGACGTGGTGTTCGACCCGCGCGTCGCGCGCGGCATTGCCGGCCATATCGCCGGGGCCATCAACGGCGCTTCCGTCGCGCGAAAAACCTCGTTCCTGCGCGACATGATGGGCAAGCAGGTGGCCGCGTCCGCCATCACCGTCACTGACGAGCCGCTGCGGCGCCGTGGCCAGGCCTCGCGCCCGTTCGATGGCGAAGGCGTCGAGGGCGAGAAACTCCTGATGATCGAAAAGGGCGTCCTCAATCACTGGTTCCTGTCGACATCGGCGGCCCGGGAGCTCGGCCTCGTCACCAACGGGCGCGGCACGCGCGGCGGCTCCTCCGTCTCACCGTCTTCCACCAATCTTGCCATCGAGCCAGGCGAAAGGTCGCCGGAAGACCTGATCGGCTCGCTCAAGAGCGGCTTCTACGTCACCGAAGTGTTTGGCCAGGGCGTAGACATGCTCACCGGCGAATACAGCCGCGGCGCTTCGGGCTTCTGGATCGAAAATGGGGCGCTTGCCTATCCGGTCGCCGAAGTCACCATCGCCTCGAACCTGAAGACGATGTTCCTCAACATGGTGCCCGCGAATGACCTTGATCGCAATTTCGGCACCGCCGCCCCGACGCTCCTGATCGAAGGCATGACCCTTGCCGGAGCATGAGCTGACCACCGCCGGTGCCGATCTGGACCTGCCGCTGCTGCGCGACGCCGCCCGTGACGCGGGTCTCATAGCCATGCGCTACTTCGGCAACAATCCGCAGGTCTGGATGAAGGGCGGCACCTCGCCGGTCAGCGAAGCCGATCATGCCGCCGATGCGTATCTGCGCCAGACGTTGCTTGCGGCACGGCCGGATTATGGCTGGCTGTCGGAAGAGACGGACGACGACCTGGCGCGGCTTTCGGCGCGCCGCACCTTCGTTGTCGACCCGATCGACGGTACGCGCGGCTTCCTTGAAGGCCAGCGCGCCTGGTGCGTCAGCGTCGCCGTCGTCGAGAATGGCCGCACGCTCGCCGGCGTGCTCGAATGCCCGGCGATGGACGAGACCTATTCCGCGCTGCCAGGCCAGGGCGCATTCCGCAACGGCAAGCGCATTGCGGTGCGCAAGCCAGGCGACAAGCCCGAGATTTCCGGCCTGAAGCAGTTGATCGACCTGATGCCGGCCGGCTGGCAGAAGCGGCTGCAACGGGCGCCCTACAGCCCTTCGCTTGCCTACCGCCTGGCGATGATCGCCAATGGCACGCTCGACGGCACCTTCGTCAAGCCGAACGCGCATGACTGGGACATTGCAGCCGCCGACCTCATCCTGCGCGAGGCAGGTGGCCAGCTGCTCGACCCGCACGGCCACGCACCGCTCTATGCCGGCGAGGTGACCCGCCACGGTGCGCTCGCGGCCGGCAGCGGCGAACTGCTGGCCGTGCTGGTCGACGTCATTGCCGGGCTGGATGGCTGAAAGCGTTTTCGAAGGTTCCAAAGTCGGCGGCTTTGGTCTAGACCTGTCACAAACTCACGATATGTGAAGGACCGACATGGCCGCGGAAGACGGAAAGAAACAGCTTTTGCATCTGGTATTCGGCGGCGAACTGAAGAAGCTTGGCGGCACCGAGTTCCGCGATCTCGATGCGCTCGACATCGTCGGCGTCTATCCGGATTATCAATCCGCGCACACGGCGTGGAAAGCCAAGGCGCAGGCCAGCGTGGACAATGCTCATATGCGTTATTTCGTCGTTCATCTGCACCGTCTGCTGGATCCCGATAGCAAGGCCACCGGTTGACTTCGATGGAGCATGATCTGGCGAAAGAGCCAGCCGGCGAGGCCGCGCCCACGGGCAGGGGCCGCAGCCGCACGACCAAGGCCTTCTGGCGCAGGATCCGCGAACCGCTCGCGCAGTCGCGATTCGTCAAGAACGCCATTGCCAGCCTGCTCGCGCAGTTCGTCCGGCTGGTTCGCGTGACCAGCCCCCTGGTCGCCGGATCAGCGCGCTTTTCGGGCGGCGCCTATGCCGAGTTCGAGCCGGGGATCATTGCTCTGTGGCATGGCCAGCATCTTTTGACGCCGGCCTATTACCCCAAGCGCAAGCCGCTGGTTGCCATGGTGTCGCGTAGCGCCGATGCCGAGCTCAACGCCCTGATGCTGGAGAAATTCGGCATCGAGGCGGTGCGCGGTTCGGGCGGGCGCGACAATGCCAGGCATCTCGACAAGGGCGGAGCCAAGGCGCTCATCGCCCTCAAAAAGTCGCTCACATCAGGCAAGAACGTCGCCATGATCGCAGACATTCCCCACGGTACCCCGCGCGATGCAGGGCTCGGTATCGTTCTCCTGGCTCGCCTCTCCGGCCGGCCGCTGCTGCCCGTCGCCATCGCCACCAGCCGCCGCAAGGTGCTGGAAAAGAGCTGGGACAAGACCACCATCAACCTGCCCTTCGGCCGCTCCGCCGTGACCATCGGCACGCCGATCTTCGTGGCGGCGGATGCCGATGACGCCGAAATGGAACGCAAGCGCCAGGAAATCACCACCGCCCTCAATGCCGCGACCGCCGAGGCCTACCGCCTCGTGGATGGCCCGCGGTGAGCGGCCGCTGGGCCCGCACCATGTTGTCGGCATACCGTTTTGCCGGCGCGGCCGCCTATCCGTTGGTCGGGCCTTACGTCGCCTGGCGCACCTCGCGCGGCAAGGAAGACCGCAATCGCCGCCGCGAGCGCTACGGCGTCGCCGGCCGGCCGCGCCCCGAGGGCCCGGTGATCTGGATCCATGCCGCGAGCGTCGGCGAGACGTTGGCCGTCGTGCCGCTTGTCGAAAGCATCCTCGACTATGGCGTCAACATCGTGCTGACGACTGGCACGGTCACCTCGGCCCAGGTCGTCGACGAGCGGCTCGGCGACCGCATCATCCACCAATATGTGCCACTCGATCTGAAGCCGGCGGTCAGCCGCTTCCTCGATCACTGGAAACCCGATCTGGCGATCATCGCCGAATCCGAGATATGGCCGATGACCATCCTCGAACTCGGTGCCCGCCACGTGCCGCAGGTGCTGGTCAATGGCCGGCTCTCCGATCGCTCCTTCACGTCTTGGAAGAAGCGGGCCAACATCGCCGAGGCGCTGTTCGAGAATCTGGCCCATGTCGTTGCCCAGTCCGACGTCGACGGCGAGCGTTTTCGGGCGCTCGGCGCCCGGCCGGTGACGGTATCGGGCAATCTCAAGGTCGACACCAACCCACCTCCGGTCGACTTGCGAGCGCTTGGCACATTGCAGCGGCAGATCGGCGATCGCCCGACCTGGGCGGCGATCTCGACCCATGATGGCGAGGAAGTGGTCGCCGCGGAAGTTCACGCGACGCTGCACAGGCGTCACCATGGCCTTTTGACGCTCGTCGTTCCGCGCCATCCCGATCGGGCCGAAGCCCTTGCCGCGCAGATTTCCGGCATGGGCCTTAAAGTCGCGCGGCGCAGCAAGGGCGACCGTATCGGGGCCGATACCGATATCTTGCTTGGCGATACGATCGGCGAAATGGGCTTGTATCTCCGGTTGACCGAAATCGCTTTCGTCGGCCGCTCGCTGACCTCCGAAGGCGGCCAGAATCCGCTTGAGCCGGCCATGCTCGACACCGCCGTTCTCGCCGGGCGCAACGTGCAGAATTTTCGCGAGGCCTATCAGCGCCTGCTCGACAGCGGCGGCGCCAAGCTGGTGCGCGACCGCGACATGCTGGCCGGCGCCGTCAATTTCCTCCTGACCAACGAAGTGGCGCGCCACGAGATGATGGCGGCGGGGATCGCGACTGTCGAAGAGATGCGCGGCGCACTGGCACGCACGCTCAAATCGCTCGAACCCTATATCCAGCCGCTGGTGGTCAAGGCGCGCCTGAAGGGCGCCAACGGGCGTTAGAATGGCCTCCGAAGCACCGCCATTCTGGTGGGAAGAGCCGGACTGGAAGGTCCTGGCGCTGTCGCCGCTGTCGGCTGTCTACGCGCTGGTTGCCGGTCGCGGCATGCGGCGGGCCCGGCGCGAGAAGATCCAGGCGCCGGTTCTGTGTATCGGCAATTTCACCGTCGGCGGCACCGGCAAGACGCCGGTGGCGATCGCGCTCGCCCAACAGGCCAAGCGCATGCATCTGAAGCCCGGGTTCCTGTCGCGCGGCCATGGCGGTTCCTTCGCCGAGCCGCATGTCGTCGATGTCAGCCATGACAGCGCCAGGCATGTCGGCGACGAACCGCTGCTGCTGGCCGAACATGCCCCGGTGGCGGTGACGCCGAACCGTGCCGCCGGCGCCCGGCTGCTGCTGGAAAAACACGGTTGCGATTTCCTGATCATGGACGACGGCTTCCAGAGCGCGCGCATCCACATCGATTATGCACTGGTCGTGGTCGATGCCCGCTATGGGATCGGCAATGGCCGTGTCATCCCGGCCGGTCCGCTCAGGGCCAAGATCGTCGACCAGCTGGTCTTCACCAGCGGGCTGCTGAAGATGGGCGAGGGCACGGCCGCCGATGCCGTGGTCCGCCGAGCCGCGCGTGCCGGCCGGCCGATCTTCGAGGCCCACACGGAGCCGAGCAGCACGGCCGGGCTTGCCGGAAAGCGGTTCCTGGCCTTTGCCGGCATCGGTCATCCCGAAAAGTTCTTCGACACGGTGCGTGACGCCGGCGGCGAAGTGGTCCTGTCCAGGCCCTTTCCGGACCATCACTTCTACGCCGAGGACGAGCTTGCCGAACTGGCCGCGACGGCACGCGCCGAAGGCCTTGGCCTGATCACCACCGCCAAGGACGCCGCCCGGCTGCGTCACGGCGCCCCGCAGGACTTTCTCGACCGTCTCGACGTGCTGGAAATCGACACGGTGTTCGAGCTTGATCACGTGCCCCAACGCATCATCGAGGAAACGCTCGATGCCTGGCGGCAGCGCAAGCTGAGAAACTAACGCTATTCCAGGAAAAGTGCGTAGCGGTCTTCAGTAAGGAATTGCGTAAAACAAAGAAGGAGAGCGGGTCAGATTCTATCATAGACTGAGCCGCTTTTAACTCCGTTTGCGCAACTCCGGATGCACCTCGATTTCGCGGCGCAGCGATGCGGTGGCGTTCACGTAGGGTTCCTGCCTGGCGACGCTCCAGTATTTCAGCTCGTCCAACGGGATGTTTTCGCCCGTCACCGCGCAGCGCACGAACGAGCCCGGGCTGGTGACCTGGAAATCGCCATCGAGATAGCGGATGCGGGCTTCCTTGCCGCCCGGGCCTTCGAAACGGTTCATCATGCAACGGCACTTGAGTTCATCGGGATTCAATCGCCATAAATCGTGGGCAAGGTCAAGCTTGGCGCAATGCTCATATAATATTGCGGTATGGCACAATGGTTGTCAGGAAGCGCCATGGACATCGCCAATGCCAGTATGACGTCTTTGCTGAAAGAAGCGCTCATTCCCGGGCCGGTGCCTTCGCCCAGGGCCGATCCCGCGACCGCGGCTCTGGTCAAAGCGCTCGTCCAGCCGGCGGCGCCCGCGATGGTGCAATCGGCGCAGTTCGCCGCCCAGGCGCTGCAAGGCTCGCTACCGCGGCCGGCCGGTCAAACCTCGCAACGCCTGTCCTCCCCCGAGATCGAGGATGCCTACCGGGCCGTCATGGAACCTGACGCCGCCACCCACCATGCATTGGCACGAGCCTCGACGGGTGGGGCAGGGACGGACACCGATCAGGCTTCGCGCGGCTTCGCTCCGCCGCGGATAACGGCCAACGACAGCACCCCCAAACTCGCGGCGCCGCCGGCCCTATCCACATTCTCGCCGGCCGTCGCTTCGGCCGCGGTGCTGGTCGCGGCCAATGTCAACGCGCCGCAACCGCGCGGCGCCTCCATCCGTCCAGCGGGCCATGCTCCCCGATCCGAGCCAGTTCCGTCGTCGCTGTGGACGATATCGATCGTGACGGCCATCGTCTCGGCCGCAACCACCACGATCGTGCTTTTGCTGTTCCGTTAAGCGAGTATCACGCGATTTCCAGCAGCGGCCGTCACGTATTCTCCGAGATGCGTCAGAGCCTAATCCTCATCCTGCAGGAAAGCTTCCAGCCTTGCCGAAGCAAGCCCGGCCTGTTCGGCAATGCGCCTGGCGAGATCCGCGGCGGCCGCGCGCGGCCGGCCCACCGGACGATCCAGCCAGTAGGAAACGGGATTGAGCACGGTGCGATCGTCAACGGCGACAAGGCGGCCGGACTGTATCTGGTGCTCGGTGAGCGGCGGCCGCGCCAGCGCGATGCCGAGGCCATGAGCCGCTGCATCGAGCACCAGATTGTAATCCTCGAAACGACGGTCTTGCGGGCGCGGCCGGTAGTCCATGTCCTGCGCGGCCAACCAGGCGCGCCAGCCCGAAGCGTCGGAATCGTTGATCAGCGGGAATTTGAGCAGCCGGGCTGGATCGCCGCTGCCGATCTCCCGTGCGAGGCCCGGCGAGGCGATCGGGAAGAGATATTCTTCGAACAGTTGCACCGAGACACGGCCCGGGATGCGGCCGCGACCGCAGCGCACCGACAGATCGATGCCTTCGTCGGCGAGATCGGCCTGGCGGTTGTCGACATCGAGCACGATGCGCAGGCGGGGGGGATCGTTCTCCAGCGCCGCCATGCGCGGCATCAGCCACAGGCCGCTCACCGAAGGAATGGAGGCCAGGCGCACCACCGCGGTGCCGCGCGGCTCCACCCACCGGTCGGAATTGACCGAGATCAGCGCGAAGGCTTCGGTGGTCCTGAGATGCAGGCGATTGCCTCCGTTGGTCAGCGTCACGCCGCGCGCGCCGCGCTCGAAAACCTTCAGGCCAAGCCAGTCCTCGAGTTTGGCGACCTGCCGGCTGACCGCGCCATGTGTGAGGTTGAGTTTTTCGGCGGCGGCCGAGAAGCTCCCCGTGCGCGCCGCCGCGTCGAAAGCGCGCAACGTCTCCAAGGGCAGCATACTGTTCGAGCTGTGATCCATGCTCACAGGTGACCCTCGATTTGGTCGTTTGTCAATTGACCTGGAAAGGCGTTTCCTGCTCCCGAGACCTGAAGAATCCGAGGCACTGGGATGAGCATGACGACAGGCACGTTGAATTCGACACAGCGGATGGACACCACGGCCGCCATTGCCGTGGCGCTGACGGTGATCGGCTGGGCCTCCGCCTTCCCGGCGATCCGGGCCGGGCTCGCCGCCTTTCAGCCGCTGGAGCTTGGCGCCCTGCGCTTTGCCATCGCCGCCGTGCCGGCGGCGATCTTCCTTGCCGTCAAGCGTCCGGCTCTGCCCAGGATTGGCGATCTCTGGCGCTTCGCCTTTGGCGGCGCCATTTTCGTCGCGCTCTACACGGCGATGCTCAATTTCGGCGAACTGACGGTCTCGGCCGGAGCGGCGGGCTTCATCATCAATGTCAGCCCCATCTTTACCGCCATCATGGCAATGGCGCTGCTCGGCGAGCGCTTCTCCGGCCTGGCCTGGATCGGCACGGTCATCTCCTTCGCCGGCATCGGCATCATCGCCGTCGCCGACGGGCGTGGCCTTCATTTCAATGCCGGCGCGCTGCTGGTACTTGGCTCGGCCCTCTGCTCGGCCGTCAACACCATCGTCCAGAAGCCGCTGTTTGCCCGTCATCATCCGCTAACGATCGCGGCGTCCAACATGGTGCTCGGCGCGCTCTGCCTGGCGCCCTTCCTGCCCACCGCTCTGCAGCAGGCCGCTGTCGCCAACACTGCCGGCCTCGGCGCCGTCATCTATCTCGGCATCGTGCCGAGCCTGATTGCCTATGCGGCGTGGGCAACCGCGCTGTCGCGCCTGCCGGCGGCGCGTGCCTCGAACTTCCTCTATCTGGTCTCGCCGATGTCGGCCCTGATCGGCTTCTTCTGGCTGGGCGAGGTGCCGACGCTGCTCGGCATCCTCGGCGGCGCGCTGGCGCTCGGCGGCGTCATCGTGGTGAATTTGAAGCGCTGATTCAAAAGCTTGCGATCTTTCCCTGACTCGTGTCGGGAACCACCGATTTCATCGCCAGTTGACGGCTGCCGCAAGGCAAGGCAACTGTCACTCGGTCTTGGCGGATGGTCGTCGCGGGCGCTGCGAGGTCGGGATGGGAAGACGTTTTATCTCAACGGTCGTTTGCTTGTTGCTGCTTAACGCGAAAGCCGTCGCGGGTTGGTACCACGTGGAAAGCTACGAGGGTTTCCTCGGGCCATCTCCCATCCATTTCTCCATACAGACATATGATAGCTTAGGCAGCGCGCCAAAGGTCGATGGAAGCTACTTCTACGACGCGAAGCAGAGCCCGATTGCGCTGTATGGCACGGTCACCGGCACCAAGTTCGTGCTTTGCGAGATTTCAGACGACAAGGAATTCTATCGGATAATTGTGCAGGGGCCGAGACCCGCTGTCGATGCCACAAGCTGCCCATTCTCCCTCGACCTCAATGGAAACGCTATGACCGGAAGCTGGAGCAAGGGCACTGATAGATATCCCGTCACCCTCAAGAAAATAGCGAGCCTGGATGACACTGGCGAGGCGAAGATCGATGGCACGGTCGAGATTTCCTTCTGGGCGCAGACAGCCACCGACAGGTTTTCGGGAATTTACACGAATACCAGCGCCGGCCTTTGCATGGAAAAAATGCGTGTCGTCAAAAAGAGCAGCCGCAAGGTTGTCCAGGAAATTACTTTCGCCGATGACGACGCGTGCAGTGCCGGCATGCTGATGACGACCATCTATATGAACGTCGAGAAATGGGTGGAGCGAGGCAAGGACGTCATTTCCGTGAATTTTCGAGGCGGTGGCGCCGGAACCGCGGTCGACTACGTCTTCAATTCACGGACAAGGAAATATCAGCGGAGGAAGTGAGGGCTGGCCGCCGGGCAGCCGTTTCACCGCCGTCCGAACAGCCGCTCGATGTCGGCCAGCTTCAGCTCGATATAGGTCGGGCGGCCATGATTGCAGGTGCCTGAGCCCGGCGTCGCTTCCATCTGGCGCAGCAGAGCGTTCATCTCCTCGGCCTTGAGCAGCCGCCCGGAGCGCACCGAGCCATGGCAGGCCATGGTGGCGGCGATCTTGTCCAGCCGTTCCTTGAGCGTCTCGACCGTGTCGTTGTCGGCAATCTCGTCGGCGAGGTCGCGGACCAATTGCTGGACGTTGGTCTCACCGAGCATCGACGGCGTCTCGCGCACGGCGACCGCACCCGGTCCGAAACGCTCGATGCCGAGGCCGAAGCGGGCGAGCGTTTCGGAATGCACGGCCAGCCGCTCGGCGTCCTCCTCCGGCAGGTCGACAATCTCGGGCAGAAGCAGCATCTGTGACGGCACCGGCCGCGCGTGCAGCGCGTTCTTCAGCGCCTCGTAAACCAGCCGCTCATGCGCCGCGTGCTGGTCCACGATGATGAGGGAATCCTTGGTCTGGGCGACGATATAGTTCTCATGCACCTGCGCGCGCGCGGCCCCCAGCACCGCGCCGAGCAGCGTCTCCGCCGCCTCGCTCTGCCCGGCGCGCGCATCGGCGCTGGCAAGCGGGCCGGCATCGAACGCGGCTTGCTCATTTTCGCCAAATCCGCCCGGTCTTGCGCCGGTGTGTTCAAAGCCCGGGCTGTCGAATTGCATGTCGAGCGGCCGCTGCGGCGAGCGCGCGGGATCGAAGCCGGCGGCGCCTGAAGCGCGATAGGCCGCGTCGTAGCTGCGATGGCCATTGGCCGGGCCGGGATGTGCATAGGACGGGCTGCCCGGCCGGAACGCTGCCATCATGCCGGCGGCGCCGGTGGTGGCCGAGCGGATGCCGGCATCGGCCAACGCCTGCCGGATCGCGCCGACAATCAACCCGCGCACGAGGCCCGGATCGCGGAAGCGGACATCGGCTTTGGCCGGGTGGACGTTGACGTCGACGATGGCCGGATCGAGCGAAAGAAACAGGACCGTCACCGCATGGCGGTCGCGCGGCAGGACGTCGGCGAAGGCGCCACGGATCGCTCCGGCGATCAGCTTGTCGCGCACCGGGCGGCCGTTGACATAGGCATATTGCTGCAATGCGTTGGCGCGGGTGAAGGAGGGGATCGACACATGGCCGGTCAGGTGCACGCCTTCGCGCATCGCATCGATGGCAATGGAATTGTCGGGAAAGTCGGCGCCCATCACCTGCGCGACCCGGCGCAGGCTGCCGTCCGCGCTGTCGTCGGTGGCCGGCAGTTCCAGCGTCGTGCGGTCGGAACCGGCCAGCGTGAAACGCACCATGGGGAAGGCGATGGCGATGCGCTTGACCACATCGCTGATCGCCGAGCTTTCGGCGCGTTCGCCCTTCATGAATTTCAGCCGCGCCGGCGTGGCGAAGAACAGGTCGCGCACCTCGACGGTCGTGCCGCGATTGGCCGCCGCTGGCTTGATTGGCAGGACGCGGCCGCCCTCGATGCCGATCTCTGCGGCGCTGTCGCTAGAGGCCGTGCGCGAGCGGATCGACAGCCGCGACACCGAGCCGATCGATGGCAGCGCTTCGCCGCGAAAGCCGAGCGAACGAATGTCGTTGATATCCTCGGTGAGCTTGGAGGTGCAGTGGCGTGCAATGGCCAGCGCCAGTTCCCGTTCAGGAATGCCAAAGCCGTCGTCGGTGACGCGGATCAGGTTCAGCCCGCCGCCCGATGTGACGACTTCTACCTTGCTGGCCCCGGCATCGAGCGCATTCTCGACCAGTTCCTTGACCACGCTCGCCGGACGCTCGATGACTTCGCCGGCGGCGATCTGGTTGATCATCGTTTCGGAAAGCTGGCGGATGGGCATCCTCTGATCTTACACGGATTCGGTGGGCGCGCGCGAGGCCACTTTACGCCTGCGCCAGCAGCCAATCCCTGACCTTGCGCGCATTGTCGCTGAGCTCGCGGTTCTTCGGCCAGATGACGTAGAACGCGGTGCCCGTCTTCATGATGTGGTCCGTCACCGGCACCAGCAGCCCGGTCGACAGCAGCCGCTCGACAAGGTGGCGCCAGCCGAGCGCGATGCCTTGCCCCTCCATGACCGCCTGGATCACAATCGCATAGTCATTGATGCGCAAGCCACGCTCCGCATTGCGGAGACTGGCTCCGGCCGACCGGAACCATTCGTCCCAGTTCGGGGCCTCGCGATAGGGCTCTTCCAGATGAATGAGGCGGTGTGTCGCCAGTTGCTCGACGGTCTCGGGCCGGCCGAATTTCGTCAGATAACTGGGACCCGCGACCGGAAAGATCTCTTCGTCGGAGAGCGCTAGCGAGTGGTAGTCCGGCCAGTCGCGTGGCACGCCTCCGCGCACGGCAAGCGGAATGCCTTCCGGGATGATGTCGAGATCTCGGTCGCCGGTCTGGATGCGCAGATCGATGCCCGGCAGTTCGTCGCGGAACCTCTGCAGGCGCGGCATCATCCAGAACGAGCCGAAGGCGGTCGACGCGGCGAGCGTCACATGGCCGCCAGTCGCCTGCAGGCGAAGGTCCTCCGCCGACTTGCGGATGTGGGAAAGGCCGAGCGAGACGTCGGCATGGAAGCGCTCGCCGGCCTCGGTCAGGCTGACCTGGCGGTGGCGGCGCTGGAACAGCGTGGCGCCAAGCTGTTCCTCCAACCCACGCACGGCATAGGAAACTGCGGCCTGCGTCATGCCGAGCTCGCGCCCGGCGGCGGTGAAACTCGACAACCGGCCGGCCGCCTCGAAGACGATCAGGCTGCCGGCGGAGGGCAGGAGGTGGCGAAGGCTTCGCATAAGCTCAGCTTATACAAGAGATCAGGATTTTCCAGCGTCACAGTCGGATTTCACCTCGCTAAGTTGACCGGGATCGAAGGGATGGAGGCTCCATGAACGCACCGGCCACTGAATTGACCGAGCAAACCCATCGCCGTGGTGGTGGCCGTCTCGGGCGCAAGGCGATGAGGAGCGCGCCGATTGCCTCGTTCCCGACCCTGGTGCGCCAGATCCCGGTCTATGAGATCGTTCCCGATGAGGCGGTGGAACTGATCCACGAGGAGTCGCTCAAGATACTCGAAGAAGTGGGCTGCGAATTCCGCGACGACGGAGCCATCGAGCTCTGGAAGGCGGCTGGGGCCGATGTCAGGGAAACGCGCGTGCGTATCGACCGCGCGCTGCTGATGGAGCTCGTCTCGAAAGTCCCATCCGAATTCACGCTCAATGCGCGCAATCCCGAGCGCACGGTCCGCGTTGGCGGCAAGAACTCGATCTTCGTGCCGATGTATGGCGCGCCCTACATACGCGACCTCGACAACAACAGGCGCTACGGCACGCTTGCCGACCTCAACAATTTCCACAAGCTCGCCTACATGGCGCCGGCGCTGCATTCCTCGAGTTCGGTCATCTGCGAGCCGATGGAAATCGCCGTGCCGAAGCGGCATCTGCATATCATCCATTCGGCGCTGAAACATTCCGACAAGCCGTTCATGGGCATCGTGACGTCCAAGGAGCGCGCCGAGGACACGATGGCGATGGCTGCAATCGTCTTCGGCGAGGAGTTCGTCCGCGAAAACCCGGTGCTGGTGGCGATCACCAACTGCAATTCGCCGCTGGTCTGGGACGCCACCATGATCGACGCGATGCGGGTCTATGCAAGCCACAATCAGCCGCTGATCCTGGCGCCGTTCGCGCTCTGCGGCGCCTCGACCGCGGCGTCGGCCGTCGGCGCGGTGGCGCAGGTCAATGCCGAGGCGCTCGCCGGCGTGGCCCTGACCCAGCTCATCCGTCCCGGTTCGCCCCAGATCTACGGCCAGTTCATGGTCACGGTCGACATGAAGACCGGCGCTCCCATGGGCGGCACGCCGGAGGCCGCCCAGATGATGTATCTGATGGGTGCGCTGGCGCGGAAATACAAACTGCCGTGGCGCACATCGGGCTTTCATGTCGGCTCGAAGCTCAACGATGCCCAGGCTGGCTATGAGGCGAACATGCTGATGCATGCAGCCATCCTCGCCGGCGCCAACTACATCTGGCATTCGGCCGGATGGCTGGAAGCGGGTCTCACTTGCGGTTACTCGAAATTCGCCACCGACTGCGAACAGCTTGTCGGCTGGTACAAATATGCCGGCGGCCTGCCTTTCGACGATTTCAAGGAAGCGATGGCAGCGATCCGCGAAGTCGGGCCGCAGGGCCATTTCCTCGGCACCCAGCACACGCTCGAGCATTTCGAGAAGGCTTTCTTCATGCCGAGCATCATGGACTTCAACTCCTACGAACAATGGAAGGCGGAAGGGGCGAAGGACCACGACACGCGCGGCCGCGAGAAGGCGCGCAACATGCTTGCCGACTATGAGGAGCCGAAACTCGACGAGGGCATCGCCGACGGTCTCAAGGATTTGATCGCGCGGCGCGAGGAAAAACTGCCTGACAGCGTTAGTTGAAAAAGCAGGCAAAGACCTCACGGGAACAACAAGGGGAGAATGACATGACGATTTTCACAAGCAACGGCGATCGTGTGCCGCCCGCTATCGAAGCGATGGCGGCGGAAGCGAAGGCGGGTCGCATGGACCGGCGGGAGTTCCTGGCGCTGGCCAGCGCGCTTGGTGCGTCGACCGCATTTGCCTATGGCATGATCGGCCTCGCCGCGCCGACGCAAGCTGTGGCCGAGGAACCGAAGAAGGGCGGGACGCTGCACGTCTCGATGGCGGTGAAAGCGCAGAAGGATCCGCGCACTTACGATTGGGTGGAACTGGCCAATATCTCGCGTTGCTGGCTGGAGCCGCTGGTGCGCTACACCAGGCAATTCACCTTCGAGCCGGTGCTGCTCGAAAGCTGGGACATCAACGACGACGCCACCGAATACACGCTGCATGTGCGCAAGGGCGTCACCTGGAACAATGGCGATGCCTTCAGCGCCGATGACGTGGTGCACAATGTGACGCGCTGGTGCGAGAAGGGCGTCGCCGGCAACTCGATGGCGGCCCGCGTCGGTGCGCTGATCGATGCCAAGACCGGCAAGGCCAGGGACGGCGCCATCACCAAGGTCGACGACAACACGGTCAAGCTGAAGCTCAGCGAGCCCGATATTTCGCTTATTCCCAATTTCACCGATTATCCGGCGCTCATCGTGCACCGCAATTTCGACGCCGATGGCGCCGACCCGATCAAGAAGCCGATCGGCACGGGAGCGTTTGAGTTGGTTTCTTACGACGTCGGCCAGAAGGCGGTGGTCAAGCGCCGCGAGAACGGCAAATGGTGGGGCGGCGAGGCGCCACTCGACGGTATCGAATTCATCGACTACGGCACCGATTTCAACGCCACGGTGAACGCATTCGATTCCGGTGAGATCGACCTCAACTTCGAGTCGCCCGCCGACTTCATCGACATTCTCGACAAGATGGGGCTGCAGAAGTCGGAGGTCGCGACCGCCACCACGCTGGTTGCCCGCACCAACATCACGCACAAGCCCTACGACGATCAGCGCGTTCGCAATGCGCTGCAGATGGCGGTCGACAACAACGCGGTGCTGCAGCTTGGCTACAACGGCCGCGGCACAGTCGGCGAGAACCACCATGTCAGTCCGATCCATCCGGAATACTATGCCCTGCCCAAGAAAGAGCGCGACGCCGCCGGCGCCAAGAAGCTGATGGCGGACGCCGGTCAGGCCGACTTCGAGCACGAGCTGATCACCATCGAGGACGACTGGCAGAAGAACACCGGCGACGCGATCGCCGGCCAGCTGCGTGACGCCGGCATCAAGGTCAAGCGCACGGTGCTGCCGGGCTCGACCTTCTGGAACGACTGGACGAAATATCCCTATTCGATGACCATCTGGTACATGCGCCCGCTCGGTGTCCAGGTGCTGGCGCTGGGTTATCGCACCGGCGAGGCGTGGAACGAATCGGCCTATTCCAATCCCGATTTCGACGCCAAGCTCAAGCAGGCGCTCTCGCTCATCGATGTCGCCAAGCGCAAGGAGGTGATGAAGGATGTCGAGCAGATCCTGCAGGACTCCGGCGTCATCATCCAGCCGTTCTGGCAGAAGCTCTACAGCCACACGAACAAGAAGGTGAAGAACTACGGCGTCCACCAGACCTTCGAGATGGACCTCCAGAACGTCTGGCTGGACGCCTGACGCCAGAAGTTCTGCCACACGGCGCCGGCGCTCCCTTGCGCCGGCGCAATGCCGCCGATGGGGAAGAATTTGCATGTCCGGCCGGGTCTTCAAACGTTTGTTCGAGCCGGCCACCTTGCGTGGCAAAACATTGCGCAACAGGATCGTGTTTGGAGCCCATACGGCGAACATGGCCGAGAACGGGCTGCCGACCGAACGCCATGTCGGCTACTACGCCGAACGCGCCATCGGCGGGGCCGGCATGATCGTGGTCGAGCCGATGCCCGTGCATCAGGCCGCCGTGCTTACCCGTGGCAATTTCAGCCCGTCCGATGACCGCGTCATTCCGCATTTCCGCAAGGTGACGGAGGCGATCCGCGGCAACGGCGCCGTCGCCATCCAGCAGCTCTACCATGTCGGTCAGCACGCGGACGCGGACAACTCGTTTCACCCCGGTTGGTCGCCTTCCGGCCTGCCGAGCTACCACGATTCCGACGGCTCGCATCGGATGTCCGAAGCCGAGATCGAAGAAACGATCGACGGCTTCGTCCAGGCCGCGCGCCGTTGCCACCAGGCCGGCTTCGACGGCGTCGAGGTCTGGGCGGCGTACCATTCGATGCTGGACCAGTTCTGGACACCTTGGTCGAACCGCCGGGACGACCGATGGGGCGGCAGCCTCGAGAACCGCACCCGCATGAGCCGTGAGGTGATGACCAGGATTCGCCGGGAATGCGGCGATGATTTTATCATCGGTCTCGCGATCAATGATGAGCCCGAAGTCGAAGTGGCGCTGAAGCGCGAAGCGCTGGCCGAGATCATCGACCTCCACGACCGCGATGCCTTGATGGACTATGTCACTTGCGGAACGGGTTCCTACTTCGATTTCTACAAGATCATGCCGACCTTTGTTTACCCGGAGAAGCTCGGTGCCGACCTGGCGTCCGTGCTCAAATCCACCGTGCGTCACGCGTTGATCACCGCCGAGAGCCATATCCGCACGCCCGAGAACGCCGAGAGCGTGCTGAGCGAAGGCCGTGCCGATCTCGTTTCCATCGTGCGTGGGCAGATCGCCGATCCGCATCTGGCTGCAAAGGCTGCCGCCGGCCGGCCGCAGGACATTCGCGGCTGCCTGTCCTGCAACCAGATGTGCTGGGGCCGGCGCAGCCGTGACTACTGGATCAGCTGCGTCATCAATCCTTCCGCGGGGCGGGAATGGGAGTGGGGCGGCGACCGCTTTGCTCCGGCCGGCCAGCCGAAGCGCGTACTGGTCGTCGGTGGCGGCCCGGCCGGTCTCGAAGCGGCGCGCGCCGCGGCCGAGCGCGGCCATCGCGTCACGCTGGCCGAGGCATCCGATCGCCTTGGGGGGCAGTTCCGTCTTGCCGGGCTGCAGCCGCGCCGTGCCCAGATTCTGGACCTGATCGACTGGTATGAGCGCCAGCTCGGCCAGCTCCAGGTCGATATCCGCTACGGGCAGTATGTCGAGGCCGACGATGTCGAGCGCGAAGGCGCCGATCACGTCATCGTGGCGACCGGCTCGATGCCACCGGACGGCGCTTTCCAGCGGGCCTTGCCGCACTGGGAGAGCATTCCGGGCGGCGGTCCGGTGCTCTCGGCCGAAGCGGTGATGGCGCGCGAGGCGAGGCCGGGAAAAAATGTTCTCTTGCTGGACGATGGCGGCAATTGGAAGGGCTGCGGCACCGCCTGGAAACTGGCCGAGGATGGTCACAATGTAACGCTTGTGACACCGGACGCCCTGGTCGGCAAAGAGCTTCAGCGAATGGCCGTCGATGCGCCGCTGCGACGGGCACTCGCCAAGCTGAAGGTGCGGTTTGTGACCGAGAGCGCCGTCGTTCATTGGGACGGCAGGGTGGCCAGGATCGCTTCGCTGCTCGACGGGACCGAGCAGCAGGTCGAGGCCGACGCTTTGGTCTTCGCCACCACCAGCATGGCGCAGGACAGCCTGTCCATCGAGCTCGAAAGGCGCGGAATTGCGCATACCTCCATCGGCGATTGTACCGCCTCCAGACAGGCGGCATTTGCCATTCATGACGGGCGCAAGGTGGCGCTTGGTCTTTGACCATGGCGAAAGGCGCCAGACCAGGCAAGGCATGAACGAGGCTAATGTCTGAATGCGTATCAGGTCAATCAAAGTCTATCAGACGCTTCTGCCTGTTAAAGGCGGTGCCTACCGGATGGCCAGCGACACCGTGCAGAATTTGGACAGCACGCTGGTTGAAGTCACCACCGAGGATGGACTGTCAGGCTGGGGTGAGACTTGCCCGATCGGCCCTGTTTATCAACCCCAGCATGCTCTGGGCGCGAGAGCGGCAATTGCTGAAATAGCGCCGGGACTCATCGGCGAGGACACAGCGTCCATGCGCCGCCTCGCCAAACGAATGGACGAACGGCTGAACGGTCACAACTATGCCAAGGCGGCCTTGGACATAGCTCTCCTCGACCTCGCCGGCCAGCGGCTGGGCGTCCCTGTTTCAACACTTCTCGGTGGTGCGCTCACCGATCGCGTGCCGTCATACTACTCGACGACCGTCGGTGCTCCGGACGAGACCGCGCGTATTGCCGCCGACAAGGTCAACGCCGGATATCCACGGCTTCAGATCAAGATCGGCGGGCGGGATCTCGAACAAGACGTCGCCACTGTGCACAAAGTATGGGAGGCGGTTGGCTTCAGGGCCCGCATAGCCGTCGACGCCAATCGCGGCCTGACTGCTGCCGCGGCGCTGCACATCGATCGGCTTTGCCAGGCAATCCCGTTCGTGTTCGAACAGCCTTGCAACACCATGGAGGAAGTCGCAGGCCTCAAAGGGCGCGTTACGCATCCGATCTATCTCGATGAGAGTACCGAGGATTTGAATGCCGTGCTTCGGGCAGTTTCGTCAGGTATCGCCGACGGATTCGGATTGAAGGTCACCCGTCTTGGTGGTCTGACCAAGATGGCCACGGTCCGCGACCTGTGTGCGATACGATCTCTTCCGCACAGCTGCGACGATGCCTGGGGCGGAGACGTCATCGCCGCGGCATGCGTCCACCTCGCCGCTACCGTCGAGCCGAGACGTTTTGAGGGAGCCTGGATCGCGCAGGAGTACATCGAAGGGCATACTGATCCCGCAAACCCGATCGTGATCGAGAACGGGCATATACGCGTCCCGCAGATCCCAGGGCTCGGTGTCAAGCCTGAGCGCTCCCAACTCAACGCGCCGATCGCCACTTTCGGAAACTAAGGATCGTTGGATTTGATCTATGCAAGCAGACGCGCCGCCCGGAGGAGGCTTCATGAGCCGCAAAAAAGCCGATATGCACGATGCGTGGTATTGATTGCCTTCCGCAGTCAAACATTCGGGGAAATCCATGCATTCGGGGAAATCCATGAAACTGCTGCTCGCTGCCATCCTGTCGATTGCCACACCAGCCGCGGCATTGGCCGGCCCGGCGTCCGACGCCGTGAAGTTCTTCTATGTCCCGCAGGTCAAGTTCGAGGCCGACGCGCAATACCGCGATCGCTTCACCGAGCCGGTGACGAAACTGTTCGACCTCAACGACCAGGCCAACAAGAAGAATCCGGACCAGGTCGCCTGTATCGACTTCGACCCCGGCCTCGACGCGCAGGATTTCGACCAGAAGGCCCTTTCCAGGACACTGAAGCTGTCCGAGACGGTGGAGGGCGATACGGCGCAGGTGGTGGCGAGTTTCAGTCTTTTTCCGGAAGGAGACGATTCGCAGCGCGAAATGCACTGGTCGCTGAAGAAGGTCGACGGCAAGTGGAAGATATCGGACATTGCATCGAAGACCAGCGACTGGACGCTGAGCCAGCTCGAATGCATGGCGGGCCAAGATCCGGAGTGATGCGATGGCCGGTCGCACGCTTCTTTTGTTCTCGGCCGTGTGCCTGCTGGCGGCGGACTTGAACGGCGCGGCCGCTCAGGGGCTGTTGGGCGCGCCGCCGGCAAAAGCTCCGGCCGGGACCGCGCCCGATGACAGCGTGACGCCGCCGGCAACCCCGCCTGGCGGCGCCGCGGAGCCGCCGACCCCACCCGTCGCATCGCCGCCAAGCGAGCCTGCCGCTCCAATCCAGCCGGGGTCGCCGACAGCGGTGGTGCGGCCGTTCTACGATCAGGTCGGCCTGGAGGTCGATCCTGCTCAGCGCGGCCATTTCATCGATCCGGCGAAAGCCGTGCTCGACAAGAGCGATGCCTTGCGCAAATCCGGGCAGGGCGAGTGCCTGGACCCCAACATGGCGCTCGACAATGCGGACTACGACAAGGCCGAGATCGACAAGAGCCTCAAGACGCTCGAAGCGATCAATGGCGACCAGGCCAAGGTGATCGTCGCCTTCGTCGTCGCCGGTAACCCGCACCGCCTCGAATGGAAGTTCAAGAAGGTCGATGGCGAATGGAAGATAGCGGACCTTTTGTCGGTGACCGGCGAATGGGCGCTCAGCCAGTACCAGTGCGAATGATGGCCGAACTAGCCGCGCCCGCGATAGGGGGCGACGCCGGTATCCGGCAGCCAGGCGCCTTCGGGCGGAGCGCCGGTCTGCCAGAACACATCGATCGGAATGCCGCCGCGCGGATACCAATAGCCGCCTATGCGCAACCAGAGCGGCTTGGTCGCGGCCACGATGCGGCGTCCGATCATCACCGTGCAGTCTTCATGGAAGGCGCCATGGTTGCGAAACGAGGTCATGAACAGCTTGAGCGACTTCGATTCCACCAGGGCGGCATCGGGTGCGTAGTCGATGACGATGTGGGCGAAATCCGGCTGTCCGGTCACTGGGCAGAGCGAGGTGAATTCCGGGCAGGTAAAGCGCACGATCGCCGGCGGCCCGTCGCCGCGCGAAAACGGCACGGTTTCCAGGACCGCGGCTTCGGGGCTCTGTGGCGTCTCGACGTGCGTGCCGAGCTGGGTGAGATTTTTGGTATCGATCATATGCGGTTTCCCTTGGATTTGCCGCTCATTAGCACAAATTAAAACGGCAGGAAGACGATGACCAGCAACGACCCGCTTCTCCAACCCTACCAGCTCAAGCATTTGACGCTGAAGAACCGGGTGATGTCGACCAGCCACGAGCCGGCTTACTCGGAGGACGGCATGCCGAAGGAGCGCTACCGGCTCTACCATGCCGAAAAGGCCAAGGGCGGCATGGCGCTGACCATGACCGCCGGCTCGGCGATCGTTTCGCGGGACAGCCCGGCTGCCTTCGGCAATCTGCACGTCTATGACGACCGCATCGTGCCGTGGCTGGCCGAACTCACCGATGCCTGCCACGAGCATGACTGCAAGGTGATGATCCAGATCACCCATCTTGGCCGCCGCACGGGTTGGAACAAGGCCGACTGGCTGCCGGTGCTCTCGGCTTCGCCGGTGCGCGAGCCGGCGCATCGCGCTTTCCCCAAGACCATCGAGGAGTGGGATATCGAGCGCATCGTCGCCGACTATGCGTCGGCCGCCCAGCGCTGTCAGGCGGCCGGGCTCGACGGCATCGAGTTCGAATCCTACGGCCATCTGATGGACGGCTTCTGGTCGCCCGCCACCAATCATCGCGATGACGAGTATGGCGGTTCGCTCGACAACCGCCTGCGCTTCACCAACATGGTGCTCGATGCGGTGCGCGCGGCGGTCGGCGAGAAATTCGTCGTCGGCATCCGCATGGTCGCCGACGAGGATTTCGACAAAGGCCTGTCGAAGGAGGAGGGCGTCGAGATCGCCAGGCGGTTGGCCGGCTCCGGCAAGCTCGATTTCCTCAACATCATCCGGGGCTCGATCGAGACCGACGCGGCGCTCACCAAGGTCATTCCGGTGACCGGCATGCGGTCTTCGCCGCATCTCGATTTCGCCGGCGAGGTGAGGGCGGCGACGAAATTCCCGACCTTCCACGCGGCGCGCATTTCCGATGTCGCCACCGCACGCCATGCGATCGCCACCGGCAAGCTCGACATGGTCGGCATGACACGCGCCCATATCGCAGATCCGCACATCATCAAGAAGGTGACGGAGGGCCGCGAGCACGAGATACGTCCCTGTGTCGGCGCTACCTATTGTCTCGACCGCATCTATGAAGGCGGCGAGGCGCTGTGCGTTCACAATGCGGCGACCGGCCGCGAGGCGGATATCCCGCACGTTATTGTCAAGACGGAAGGCCCTAAGCGGAAAGTGGTGGTCGTCGGCGCCGGCGCTGGTGGGCTGGAGGCGGCGCGCGTCGCAGCCGAGCGCGGTCATCAAGTCACGATCCTCGAGGCATCATCACAAGCTGGCGGCCAGGTGCGTCTGGCGACCCAGAACCCGCGCCGCAAGGAATTGATCGGCATCATCGACTGGCGGCTGGCCGAACTCGACCGGCTCGGCGTCGAGATCCGCTATGACACCTGGGCGGAACAGGACGATGTTCTGGCGCTGGCGCCCGACGTCGTGGTGATCGCCACCGGGGGCCTGCCGCAGAACCCGCCGCTGGCCTCCGGCGACAATCTCGTCACCTCGAGCTGGGACATCATGGCCGGCAGCGTCAAGCCGGCCGAAAATGTGCTGCTCTACGACGACAATGGCGGCCATCAGGGCATGGGCGCGGCCGAACTGATTGCCAACAGCGGCTCGAAGCTGGAACTGGTTTCGCCGGAACGCTTCTTCGCCCCCGAAATGGGCGGCATGAACCACGTACCCTATGTCAGGGCCTTCCAGGAAAAGGGCGTCACCGTCACCATCAATACCCGCCTGCGCTCGGTGCGGCGCGAAGGCAATCAACTGATCGCGGAACTCGCTTCGGATTTCGCCGATGGCTGGCGCGGAGAGCGCAGGGTCGACCAGGTGGTGGTCGAGCACGGCACGGCGCCGCTCGACGATCTGTACCTTTCGCTGAAACCGCTGTCGAAGAACGGTGGTGCGGTCGACTATGAGCGGCTGGTCAACGGCGGCGACATTTTTCCCAAGCGCAACGCGGATGGCGGCTTCGTGCTCTTGCGCATCGGCGACGCGGTTGCCTCGCGCAACATCCACGCCGCAATCTATGACGGGATCAGGTTCGGGATCAGGATTTGATCACGATCGGGTGGCGCGCAACGGCCTTTGCAAGGAGAGCCACCTGCCGCTCTGGTCCGTTGCGCGCCGCGCATGATCGGCTTTCACCGGCCGTGCGATTCTAAAACATCTTGGCGGTCGCCATGCAAAGCACGGTGATGACCAGCAGCCCGCCGGCAATGCGTTCGCCCCTGGTCATTTTCGCGCGCAGCGCCGTTTGGGTCGCGGCATCGGCGCCGGCAAGCTGCCTGCTGGCGGAGCCCACAAGCGCGCCTTGCACGCCGGCGGCGATCAGCGCCGTCAAAATGCCGAGCGCCAGTACCTTTTCCATCGAGCCAAAAGCACCCTCATGAAAGAAATACCAGAGCAGCAAACCGGTCAGGAAAGCCAAACCGGCCGCGCCCATTTGCGGCCGGAAGAACCGCTCTGCCCGGATGTCCGGATCGCGGCCAACCGCGATGGTCGTGCCGGCCCAGAAGACGCCGGCCATGACGTGCAGGCCGATGACGGCGATATAAACATATTGCATGACCGCATTCCTCTCATTCGCCCACCGCCTACGCGCCGCAACCATGCTGCGACGCCATCAATAAGGCAAAATTAGATATCTAACGGTTAGATGTCAATCACGAAGCCAAGTTTCACATTCCCACTGCTTGCTCTACTGTCAGATCATGACACCATTTGACCGCCCGCCGGTCGGCATGAATCTCGGCCGAACCGCCAAGCTTGTCGCCCAGGCCTTCGACGCTGCCTTGGTTGAAGCAGGCGGCACATTGCCGGTCTGGCTCACGCTGCTGTCTGTCAAGTCGAGCGAGCTTGCCAATCAGCGCGAACTCGCCGGCATGATCGGCATCCAGGGCGCGACGCTGACCCATCATCTCAACGCGATGGAAGCGCAGGGCCTGCTGACGCGGCGGCGCGATCCCGTTAACCGCCGGGTTCACCTGGTCGAATTGACGGAGACGGGAGAAGCGCTGTTCGAGACGTTGCGGCAAGCGGCACTCGTCTTCGACAAGCGGCTTCGCAAAGGACTGTCCGACGAGCGTCTGGCGGAATTTGCGCAGGTGCTTGCGGCGTTGCGGAAAAACGTAGAGAGCTAGGAATGCCGGCCTGTTGGACGCACTGGCCTCGGCATGCATACCGACCATGAACAGCGTTGCCGGAACCTGCGCGGCCTCCAAGACGTCGAGGATGTTGCTTGTACCGTTCAGCGGACCGTCGTCGAAGGTGAGATAGATGGTGCGATCCGCGCCATGGGCAGGCAACGCCGACATCAACATGGCTGCCAGGGCAAGCCGAAAGAATGTCATGGGGCCGCTATCCCCTCGCGATCAGGACAGGCCGCCATTTCCGCGGCTGCTTGTCAAGGCTGGCCGGGCTACGCCAGGCTTCCCTGCAATACCGTTAGCCTGGCTTTCTTCGGCATGCGGGCGGTCAGCCATTCGAGCGCCTTGTCATGCGGCATCGGGAAGGCGATGGAATAGCCCTGCACCTGGTCGCAGCCGATCGCCATCAGCGAGTCGAGCTCGGCCTCGGTTTCGGCACCCTCGGCGACGATGGAGATGCCCAGCCCCCGGGCAAGTTCAGTGATGGCGCGCACGATCTTGGAGTTGTCGCCATTCTCGTGGATGTTTTGCACGAAGCGACGGTCGATCTTGAGCCTGTCGATCTCGTTGGGATTGACGTGGCTGAGCGAAGCATAGCCGGTGCCGAAATCATCGAGTTCCAGATGCACGCCGGCCGCCCTGATATGACGCAGCTTCGCCGCGATGCCAGTCTTCTCGTCGTCCAGAATGACGGATTCGACGATTTCCAGCGACAGTTTATGCGGCGGCAGTCCGGCTTTCTCCAGCGTATCGAACAAAAACGCATCGAAATCATGCTCGCGCAACTCGGTACCCGAGACATTGACCGCAAGCCGGCCGAAGGCAATCCCGGCACGGTTCCACTCGGCGGCCTCGTTGATCGCCTTGCTGATCACGATGCGGCCGATCTCCGGCATGAAGCCGCATTTCTCGGCGACCGGGATGAATTCGCCCGGCGAGATCATGCCGCGCTCGGGATGATTCCAGCGCACGAGCGCTTCGATGCCGCTGATGGTGCCGTCGGTCAGCGAGACCTGCGGCTGGAAATAGACCTGGAACGCCTTTTCGGAAATGGCGACCTTGATGTCGTGTTCGAGCTGCTTGCGGTAGTCGAGTTCGCGGCGCAGTTCCTCGGAGAAGAACGAGAAGTTGCCGCCACCCATTTTCTTGGCGGAGTAGAGCGCCAGATCGGCATGGACGAGCAGGTCCTGCGCATTGTCGGCATCGATCGGATAGACCGCGATGCCGCCGCTGGCGCCCGGGAGAATGGTGGTGCCCTGGAACACGATCGGCTCGTTGATGTGCACCAGGATGCGCCGTGCCAGCATGTTGATGTCCTCGGTGCTGCCGGCTCCGTTGAGGATCATCACGAATTCGTCGCCGCCGAGCCGCGCGCACAGATCCGACGCGCGGCAGGAATCGCGCATGCGCTGTGCCGTCACGACCAGGACATAATCGCCGGCGGCGTGACCCAGCGTATCGTTGATCTGCTTGAAGCGGTCGAGGTCGAGCTGGACTACGGCCAGGCGCTCGCGCCGGCGATGCGCGCCCTTGATCAGCGTCTCGAAATGGTCGGTGAGGAAGGTGCGGTTGTGCAGGCCGGTCAGGCCGTCATGCACCGCGATGAAGGCCATCGAATTGCGCGCGTCGACCAACTCACGCGTCTTGCGCAGGATCGCGTTGGACATCGGCCTGAAGATGAACAGCGCCACCAGCAGGATGACGCCGAGTGTGGCGTAGAACAGAGTGCGGTGGAGGGAGAGCAGCTTTTCGGAGCGCTCGTCGGCATCGGCGCTGATGCGCTGGCCGAGCGCGGCATAGCCCGACAGCGTGGCATTGGCGACCGAGGCATCGAGATTGACGCGGTCGGCGCCGCCCTTGTAGCCGCCATTGTCGCCAAGATTGAGCTGCGATTCCAGTGCAGAGACCAGCCGGTCGCCATTGGCGATCAGGCCAACCGAGAAATAGTCGAGATGGAAGGGCTTGGCGAAAAGCACGCTCTGGATCGACTTCGCATCGAGCTTGGCCGGCGATTGCGGATCCGCGCCCGTCTGCTTGAGCAGCAGATCGTAGTTCGTCTCGAACTCCGCCGTGGCCTGCTTCAGCGCGCTGACCAGCGCCGGCTGCTTGTCGCGCGAGGCGGCGCCCGTTGCGTTGGCCAGAAAGACGATGCGCTGCGACAGCGTCTTCTGCGTGCCGACGATGTCGAGCAAGGTGTTGTTGTGCTGCTGCGTGGCCATCGTCTGCTGCAGCAGGACGAAGGAGGCCGCGACCATGGCGGCAATGATCAGCAGCGCCAGCCAGTAGCCAGCCTTGATCAGCAGTATGAGCTTGCCTGAAACGGTTTGCACCGGCTGCTGAGACATGTTCGGGGGCGGTCCTCTCGCCAACGGATTTATGCGAGCACCATTGAACTGCAAACGTTAACAGGACTGGAAATCGACGGCCGGCCGGCGCGGACGAGAGGCGGAAAGATCACGAAATGGTTATCGGGTTCTTTCGCGGCCGGCCTGCATTTGAGCATTCGTCGGCCCATGCGTTTCCGGGTGGTCACCTGGGCAATGTCGGAACGTCCCAGCTGATGCTGCCCGGCCACCTGATCCGTCGCTTTTGCGATGGATTTTTTGTGCGGGCGGGACGACAGTCTGCCGACGTCAAACGGGGCCCGATCATGACCGCAGCATTTCTCTCCCATATCGACAGCGAGCTTGCCGGGTTGAAATCCGCCGGGCTCTACAAGTCCGAGCGGGTGATTTCCTCGATGCAGTCGGCTGAGATCGAGGTCGGCGGCGAGAAAGTGCTGAACTTCTGCGCCAACAACTATCTCGGCCTTGCCGACAGCGCGGAACTGCGCGCGGCGGCCACGCAGGCGCTCGACCGCTACGGCTACGGCATGGCCTCGGTACGCTTCATCTGCGGGACGCAGGAAGAACACAAGCAGCTCGAGACGACGATTTCGTCGTTCCTCGGCTTGGAGGACACCATCCTCTACGGCTCCTGCTTCGACGCCAATGGCGGCCTGTTCGAGACGCTGCTTGGCGAGGAAGACGCAATCATTTCCGACGCGCTCAATCACGCCTCGATCATCGACGGCGTCCGGCTGTCAAAGGCCAAACGCTTTCGCTACGCCAACAACGACATGGCCGATCTCGAGGCACGCCTGAAGGAAGCCAAGGATTGCCGCTTCCGGCTGATCGCCACCGACGGCGTGTTTTCCATGGACGGCATCATCGCCAATCTCTCAGGCGTCTGCGACCTGGCCGAAAAATACGACGCCATGGTCATGGTGGATGACAGCCATGCGGTCGGCTTTGTCGGCGGAAACGGGCGCGGTTCGCCCGAGCATTGCGGTGTCGAGGGCAGGGTTGACATCATCACGGGCACGCTCGGCAAGGCGCTCGGAGGCGCTTCGGGCGGCTACACCTCGGGCAAGAAGCAGGTGGTCGACTGGCTGCGCCAGCGCTCGCGGCCTTATCTCTTCTCCAACACGCTGATGCCGGCGATCGCCGGCGCCTCGATCAAGGTGTTCGAGCTGATCCGCAATGGCGACGGATTGCGCGAGCGCCTATATGCCAATGCGGCGCGGTTCAGGTCCCAGATGGGCAAGCTTGGCTTCACGCTGGCCGGGGCCGACCATCCGATTATCCCGGTGATGCTGGGCGATGCCACATTGGCGCAGGAGATGGCGGCGCGCATGCTGAAGCGTGGTATCTACGTCATTGGATTCTCATTCCCTGTGGTGCCGAAGGGCCAGGCCCGCATCCGCACCCAGATGTCGGCGGCGCACTCCAGCGCCGACATCGACCGGGCCGTGGAAGCGTTCGGAGCGGTCGGCAGGGAATTGGGCGTGATTTCCTGAAGGGCCGGTAGCGAAAAGCGATTCCGGATCAAGAGATTCAAGGGACAAGAGAATGTCGAACATGATGAAGGCACTGGTGAAGGCCAAGGCCGAACCGGGCATCTGGATGGAAGAGGTTCCGGTGCCGGAGATCGGCCCGAACGATGTGCTGATCAAGATCAAGAAGACCGCGATCTGCGGCACCGATGTCCACATCTACAACTGGGACCAGTGGGCGCAAAAGACGGTTCCTGTGCCGATGGTGACCGGCCACGAATTCGTCGGCACGGTAGCCGACTTTGGTGCCGCGGTCACCGAATACAAGGTCGGCCAGCGGGTGTCGGGCGAGGGACACATCGTCTGCGGTCATTGCCGCAACTGCCGCGCGGGCAGGGGACATCTATGCCGTAACACGCTCGGCGTCGGCGTCAACCGTCCGGGCGCCTTCGGCGAGTACCTGGCCATTCCCCAGCACAATGTGGTGCCGATCCCCGACGACGTGCCGGACGAGATTGCCGCGATCTTCGATCCCCTGGGCAATGCGGTCCACACGGCGTTGTCCTTCGATCTGGTCGGCGAGGATGTGCTGGTTACCGGCGCCGGACCGATCGGCATCATGGGCGCGCTGGTGGCGCAGTGCGTCGGCGCACGCAAGGTTGTCATCACTGACATCAACCCGGTGCGCCTGGCGCTGGCGAAGAAACTCGGCGTCCAGCATGTCGTCGACGCTTCGCAGGAGAAGCTCCGCGACGTCATGCCGGCACTCGGCATGACGGAAGGTTTCGATGTCGGGTTGGAGATGTCGGGCGCCGCGCCCGCCTTCCGCGACATGATCGACACCATGAACAATGGCGGCAAGATCGCCATCCTCGGCATCGCCCCGACTGGTTTCGAGATCGACTGGAACAAGGTCATCTTCAAGATGCTGCACTTGAAGGGCATCTACGGCCGCGAGATGTTCGAGACCTGGTACAAGATGATCGCCCTGGTACAGGGCCCGCTCGACGTCTCCGCGCTCATCACGCACCGCATCGGCATCGACGATTTCCAGGCCGGCTTCGATGCGATGCGCAGCGGCAGTTCCGGCAAGGTGGTGATGGACTGGTAACGGCGCGCATAGCGCGCTATCCGGTGAAACGTCTGCGCGAGGCGTCCCCTCTGTCCTGCCGGACAGAGGTGGCGCTGTCCCGCCAGCCTATCCCCATTCTTTCAGCGCTACTTTTCTTCCAACGCCTTCTCCAGCGCCGCCACCCCACGCACAATCGCCGCACGTTCGTCCACGCCAAGTTTCGCCAGCAGTTCCCGCTCGAAACTCTGCGCCAGCGGCACCATCTCGCGATAGGCTGCAAGCCCGACTTTGGTAAGCGTCAAGTGCTCGACGCGGCCGTCGTTCTCGTCAGGTGTTCGTACCAGCCAGCGCCGCCGTTCTAACTCGGCCACGGCGCGCGAGACCTTGGTCTTGTGCATGGCCGACTGCTCGCCAAGTTCCGTCGCGGTCATCGTGCCGCGCTGTCCCAATCCCGACAACGTGCGCCATTCGGGCCGGGTCAGGCCATGGCGGTCCTTATAGACCTTCGAGAATTCGCGGCTGACCGCATCTGCAAGGCGGTAGAGCCGGTAGGGCAGAAAGCTTTCGAGTTCGAGAATGTCCATTGTCCGCATCCGGGAAAAACGGAAGATTGATAGTTACATTTTCGATGGTTACAAATGAAACCAATTTGGTCAATCCGGGAGGAAGCAATGGCCTTTTCCTATATGCCGGGTTTCGGCAACGACTTCGAAACCGAAACCTTGCCCGGCTCACTGCCGCAGGGACGCAACTCGCCGCAGCGGCCGGCCTACGGCCTCTATGCCGAGCAGCTTTCAGGCTCGCCCTTCACCGCGCCGCGCGGCACCAATGAGCGCTCCTGGCTCTATCGCATCCGGCCGAGCGTCAAGCACACGGGCAGGTTCAAGGCGGCGAGTTATCCCCTGTGGAAGAGCGCCCCCAATGTTGGCGACCACGAGCTGGCGCTTGGCCAGTACCGCTGGAATCCGGTGCCGATGCCGAAAGAGCCGACCGACTTCATCAAGGGTATGCGCACCATCACCACCGCCGGCGACGTGCTTGGCCAGACCGGCATGGCTGCCCATGTCTATGTCGCCAACCGCTCGATGACCGACGATCATTTCTTCAACGCCGACGGCGAGCTGCTGATCGTGCCGCAGGTGGGCAGCTTGCGCTTCATCACCGAGATGGGCGTCATCGAGCTTCGGCCCGGTGAAATCGCCGTGCTGCCGCGCGGCCTCGTCTTCAAGGTCGAACTGGTCGACGCCGAAGTGCGCGGCTATGTCTGCGAGAATTACGGCGCCAAGCTGACGCTGCCTGACCGCGGCCCGATCGGCGCCAATTGCCTGGCCAACCCGCGCGACTTCAAGACGCCTTGCGCCTGGTTCGAGGAGAAGGAGACGCCGTGCCGGCTGATCGTGAAATGGTGCGGCAATTTTCACGTCACCGAGATCGGCCATTCGCCGCTCGACGTCGTTGCCTGGCACGGCAACTACGCGCCCTATAAATATGATCTGGCGACCTTTTCGCCGGTCGGTGCGCTGCTGTTCGATCACCCCGATCCGTCGATCTTCACCGTGCTGACGGCGCCGAGCGGCGAGGAAGGCACCGCCAACATCGATTTCGTCATCTTCCCGCCGCGCTGGCTGGTGGCGGAAAATACGTTCCGGCCGCCCTGGTACCATCGCAACATCATGAGCGAGTTCATGGGCCTGATCCATGGCCAGTACGACGCCAAGGAGGAAGGTTTTGTCCCCGGCGGTATCAGCCTGCACAATCTGATGCTGGCCCATGGCCCGGATGCGCCTGGCTTCCAAAAAGCCTCGCGCGCGGACCTGAAACCGGTCAAGCTCGACAACACCATGGCCTTCATGTTCGAGACCCGCTTTCCGCAGATGCTGACCCGCTACAGCGCCGAACTCGAAACCCGGCAGGACAACTACATCGATTGCTGGGCCGACCTGGAGAAGCGGTTCAATGGCACGCCCGAGGGCGACTGGTCTTGAGCGGCAAGCCAATGCCGGACCGGCTGGTGCTGCTCGGGTCGAAAGGCGGTCCGGCACTGCGGCCCGGCGGGCCGTGGCCGAGTTCGTCGCTGCTCGAGATCGGTGGGCGAGCGATCGTCGTCGATTGCGGGCTTGGCGTGACGCGCGGTCTGGTCGATGCCGGTGTCAGCCTGAAGGCACTCGACCTGATCTTCATCACGCATCTGCATTCCGACCATGTGCTGGAACTCGGGCCGCTTATCCACACCGCCTGGACGGCCGGATTGGCGACGCCGGTCACCGTGTTCGGGCCGCCTGGACTTGGCCACTACTGGCGGCGCTTTTGTCAGGCGATGGAATTCGACATCGAGATCCGCATCGCCGACGAGGGCCGCCCCGATATTCGCGAGTTGGTCTCTATCGACGAATTCGGCCAAGGGCATGTGGTCGAGCAGCGCGGACTGAAGGTGACGGCGCTGCGCGTCGACCATCCGCCTGTGACCGATTGCTTCGCCTTGCGCTTCGAGCATGGGGGAAACAGCGTGGTGTTCTCGGCCGATACTGCTTTCTTTCCGCCGCTGGCCGATTTTGCCGATGGCGCTGCTATCCTCGTCCATGAAGCCATGCTGGAAGAAGGCATCGAGCGGCTGGTTGCCAGAACCGGCAATGGCGCGCGGCTCAGGGAACATCTGCTCGCCAGTCACAGCTTTGCCGAGGAGGCAGGCCGTATCGCCAGCGATGCCGGCGTCACAAGATTGGTGCTCAATCACCTCATTCCAGCCGACGATACCGAGATCGGCGAGGTCGACTGGATAGCCGCTGTCAGGAAAACATGGGCTGGCGACTTGACGATCGCTCGCGACGGCCTTGTTGTGGAGTTAAGCGGCGCCAAGGCCGCATCAGGAGAGGGAACCGCATGAAGCTTGCCACGCTGAAGGACGGAACACGCGACGGAAAACTCGTCGTCGTTTCGCGCGACCTGACGCAATACACGGACGCCTCGTTCCTGGCGCGGACGCTGCAGGCCGCACTCGACGACTGGCGCAGGATCTCGCCGCATCTCGCGACCATAGCGGAATCGCTGGAGAACAATGCGATGCCGGCGGCCCGTTTTCACGAGCATGACGCGCATTCGCCGCTGCCGCGCGCCTATCAATGGGCCGACGGCTCGGCCTATGTGAACCATGTCGAACTGGTGCGGAAGGCGCGCGGCGTCGAGATGCCGGCAAGCTTCTGGACCGACCCGCTGATCTACCAGGGTGGCTCGGATTCCTTCGTTGCCCCGCGCGATCCGATCCGTCTAGCGGACGAGGCCTTCGGCATCGACATGGAAGCCGAGATCGCCGTCATCGTCGACGATGTGCCGATGGGCGCCAGCCTCGAGGAAGCGCGCGCCGCGATCCGGCTGGTCATGCTGGTCAACGATGTCACGCTGCGCGCGCTGACCGGGCCGGAACTGGCCAAGGGATTCGGCTTCTTCCAGTCGAAACCGTCCTCCGCCTTCTCTCCGGTCGCGGTGACGCCGGATGAGCTGGGCGATGCCTGGGACGGCGGCAAGGTCAATCTGCCGCTGCTTGCCGACATCAACGGCAAGCCGTTCGGCCGCGCCGATGCCGGTGTCGACATGACCTTCGATTTTCCGGCCCTGATTGCTCACGCTGCCCGCACAAGGCCGCTGGTGTCAGGCACCATCATCGGCTCGGGTACGGTGTCCAACAAACTCGACGGCGGCCCGGGCAAGCCGGTCTCTGCGGGCGGAGCCGGTTATTCCTGCATCGCCGAACTGCGCATGATCGAGACCATTGTGTCAGGCGAGCCCAAGACACCTTTCCTGCGCTTCGGCGACACCGTGCGCATCGAGATGAAGGACAGATCAGGGCATTCGATCTTCGGCGCCATCGAGCAGAAGGTCGAGAAATACCAGCGGTAGGCACAATGAGAGGTTTGAGTGATGGACCTGCTGGATCATCTGCGTCGCATGGCGAAGAACAATCTCTGGTCGAATGACCGGCTCTATCGCGCCGTGCTTGCGCTGAAGCCCGGTGAATTCGAGGCCGAGCGCACCAACTTTTTCCCGTCGATCAAGGCAACGCTCAACCATGTCCTCGCGGTCGATCATCTCTATCTCGATTTTCTCGAAGACGGCGGCCTCGGTGCGGCTGCCTACGATGACTTCGTGCCTTTCGATGCCGCGCCGGAGCTTTACCTGGCTCAGCTTGCGGCCGACCGGCGGCTGATCGCCTTCTGCGATGGCCTGTCGAAGGCCGATCTCGATCGCAGCGTCGTCACCGACCGGCGCGAGGACGGCATGATCCCGGAAAAGACCGGCGATATCCTGGCGCACGTCTTCCTGCACGACATCCACCATCGGGGCCAGGTGCATGCCATGCTCGCGGGTACCTCCGTAGCGCCGCCGCAGCTCGACGAGTTCCTGCTCGATTATGACGTTAAGTTGAGAACAGCGGAGGTCGAACGGCTGGGATTATGAAACGTCATGCCAGCGCGACGTCATAGAGAGCAAATTGCTTGTCCGCTGTCAGGATGGTGAGATTTTCGACCTGCGCTTGGGCGATCAGCAGCCGGTCGAACGGATCGCCATGGTGGCGGGGAAGGCGGCCGACAACATGCGCATGCTGAAACGTGATGGTCAGCGGCTGGAATTGCATTCTCGGGAGTAACGCCGGCAGGTCGTCCGGAACGTCGAGTTTGCCGATCGATCGCTTGATCGCGACTTCCCAAACGCTTGCCGCGCTGGCGTAAACGGTCGCGTCCGATGCAAGGACAGCCCGGTGCTCCTCGCTGAGTCGAGGGTCGTCCTTAATAGACCAAAGGATAATTTGCGTATCGGCAAGAAAGGAGCCGGCAGTCATTTGACGTATTCGTCCCATTCGGGACCGAGTTCGTCAAAATCGTCCGCTATCCAAATCTTGCCCTTTAAGGCGCCAATACGGGGCAGGAGATTTTCGCCGAGCGGTGGCACCAGCCGAGCCGCGATCTTGCCGTGACGTGTAAGCACGATCTCTTCGCCAGCTTCCGCACGGCTGATCAGTTCCGACAGTTTTGCCTTGGCTTCTGCAATGGAAACATTCATGGGCTCGACCTCTTATGACCAAAATTTAGGTCATAATTAGTCGAGCCGCAAGCGGAGCCGGAGAAATTACTCTGCCGCCTGAACCTTGATCACACCGCGCTTGATCTGGTCCTGCTCGATCGATTCGAACAGCGCGCGGAAATTGCCTTCGCCAAAGCCTTCGTCGCCCTTGCGCTGGATGAACTCGAAGAAGATCGGCCCGATCACGGTCTTCGAAAAGATCTGCAAAAGAATCTTGGTCATGCCGCCGTCGACCACACCTTCGCCGTCGATCAGGATGCCATGCTTCTTCATCCGCTCGATCGGCTCGTCATGGCCGTTCACGCGGTCATACGACATGTCATAGTAGGTCTCGGGCGGGCCGGGCATGAATTTCAGCCCGTTCTCCGCGAGCTTGTCGGTGGCGGCGTAGATCTCGTCGGTTCCCACCGCGATGTGCTGGATGCCTTCGCCATTGTACTTCTTCAGATATTCGGCGATCTGGCTGGTTTCATCCTTGGACTCGTTGAGCGGAATGCGGATCTTGCCGCAGGGCGAGGTGATCGCCCGGCTGACCAAGCCCGTGATCTTGCCGTCGATGTCGAAGAAATGGATCTGCTTGAAGCCGAACAGATTGCGGTAGAAATCCCACCATTTGTCCATCTGGCCGCGATAGACGTTGTGGGTCAGGTGGTCGAGGAAATAGAAGCCGACGCCTTGCGGCTTGGGGTCGCGTTCGCCGAGCCACTCGAATTCGGCGTCGTAGGCCGAGCCCTTCTTGCCATAGCTGTCGATGAAATAGAGCAGCGAGCCGCCGATGCCGACGATAGCAGGCACGTCGAGCGCCTTGTCGTCGCCTTCGTAAGGCGTGGCGCCCTTCGAGACGGCATGCTCGAAAGCGTGCTTGGCATCGACCATCCGCCAGGCCATCGAGGCAGCACAGGGGCCGTGCTTGTCGGCGAATTTCATCGCATGCGAGCCGGGCTCGGCATTGACGACATAGTTGATGTCGCCCTGGCGCCAGACGGTGATGTCCTTGGTGCGATGCCTGGCTACCGCGACATAACCCATGCGGGTGAACAGCTCGGCCAGCTTCTGCGGCTCCGGATGCGCGAATTCGACGAACTCGAAACCGTCGGTGCCGGCGGGGTTGTCTTTGCTGATCGTGGCGGGCGGGGCGTCGTGCGGGAAAGGACCCATGATATCCTCCGGAAGCTGCTCGGCCTGAAAAGCCGTTCGAAACCATAATAGCGCGGAGCCCACGCACGGTGCTTGCATTCAAACGCTTGAAATGGTGATGTCATGCGCGAACCGTGCATGATGAAGGCAAAAGTCATGGATGACGCGCGCATTGACCAGTTCGACCGCAAGATAATGGCGCTTTTGCAAGGCGACGCGCGGCTCACCAACAACGATCTCTCCGAGCGGGTGAACCTCTCTGCCTCGCAATGCTCGCGCCGCCGCCAACGGTTGGAGGAGGACGGCTACATCAAGGGCTATCGAGCGGTGCTCGACCGCGACAAGCTCGGTTTCTCGCTGGTCAACGTCATCTCGGTGACACTGGCCACCCACAATCGCGACAATGCGCGCCGCTTTAGCGAATTGGTGGCACGGCTGCCCGAGGTGCAGGAGGCTCATGCGCTGACTGGCGAGATGGATTACATCCTGAAGGTGGTAACGCCAGACCTCAAATCACTGTCGGAATTCGTCAACGGCGTGCTCCTGCCGCACGAATCCGTGCAGCATGTGAAGACGGCGATCGTGCTGGAGACGCTGAAGGAGACCGGCGCGCTGCCGATTTAACCCTTCGACTGCTGGATCAGCCCGTACAGATTGGTACAGCGGGCTCCGGAGCGGCAATAGGCGAACACCGGGCCGTCGAGCTCATCGAGCGCCTCGGCCTGGTCGTCGACATTCTCTCGCGTGATCTGGCCGCTGATCACCGGAATGTAGCGAAAGGCGAGGCCAGCGGCCTCGACCGCGGCCTTGAGCGTGTCCGCCGAAGGCTGTCCCGGCTGCTCATCATCAGGCCGGTTGCAGATCACGCTCTTGAAGCCGGCTTCCTTGATGGCGGCAACGTCCTCGGGCTGGATCTGGCCCGAGACCGAATAGTCTTCGCTGATCTGGCGGTATTCCATGGCTCGTATCCTCGCGATCTCTTTGACGGCAGTCTTGCCACTCCGGGAGGGGGGCGGCAATCCGCATCGAAGGAATTCTCTGCCAAATAGACATCGCGCGCCAGAAAATCCAACCGGGCCGATACGGCCCGGCTGGCCGCAGATCAAACTCAGCTGCCGAGAATGGCGCCTTTGATCTGGCGGATGTTGTTGTGCATCATGTCGATATAGGTCGAGCCAGGGCCGTCGGGCTGCGACAGCGCGTCCGAGTAAAGCGTGCCGCCGACCTTGATGCCGGTCTCGCTGGCAATCTGCTCGATCAGGCGAGTGTTGGTGATGTTCTCGACGAAGATGGCCGCGGCCTTGTCCTGCTTGACCTGCTCGACCAACTTGGCGACATCGGCGGCCGACGGCTCGGAATCGGTCGAGATACCTTGCGGGGCGAGGAAAGTCAGGCCGTATTCGTGCTCGAAATAGCCGAAGGCGTCATGCGAGGTGATGACGACGCGCTTTGCCTCGGGGATCGACTGGATCGCCGCCTTCACTTCGCCTTCCAGCGCGTCGAGCTTCTTGGTGTAGGCGGCGGCATTGGTCTGGTAGCTGACGCAGCCGTCGCTGTCGGCCGCACAGAAAGCTTCGGCGATGTTCTTCACATAGATCCTGGCATTGGCGATCGACTGGAAGGCGTGTGGATCGGTGACCGTCTTGCCGGTGCCGGCGCCTTCGGCCGCGTCGGCTTCGGCGAATTCAGGCTTGAAGTCGATCGGCGTCACACCCTTGGTCAGCGTGACGATCGAGGCCTTGGTGGCGCTGGCATCGACCAGCCGCTGCAGGAAACCTTCGAAATGTAGGCCGTTGACCAGCACGATGTCGGCCTTCGCCATGGCGACCGCGTCGGCAGGGCTTGGCTCATAGACATGGGCGTCGCCATCCGGCCCGACGATCGTGGTGATCGCGACGCGGTCGCCGCCGACGTTTTTGGCAAAGTCGGCAATGACCGTAAAGCTGGCGACCACCTTCAGCGGCGCAGCGAAGGCCGATGATGCGCCAAAGGCAGTTAATGTTATAACGCTCAATGTCAGGCCGGCACGGATCGTTTTCAGCATAAGCGGGGTTCCTTTTAGAGGGTGAGGCGGATCAGGCCGTTCTGTGGCGGTGATGGATGATGCGACCGCGCAGGATGCCGCGCGTGCCAAACAGGATCGAGGCGAAATAAACGACACCGGCCGACAGGATGATGGCCGGGCCGGAGGGCAACGACGCATGATAGGACAAGAGCAATCCGGCAATGCAGGAGGCAAAGCCGATCAGCACCGCCAGCACGCACATCGGCTCGACGCGTGCGGTCCAGAATCGCGCGGCTGCCGCCGGCAGCATCATCAATCCGACGGATAGCAAAGTGCCGAGCGCCTGGAAGCCGCCGACGAGATTGAGCACGACGAGGCCGAGGAAGATGAAATGCACCGGGCTGCCCATGCGGCTGACCGAACGCAGGAACAGCGGGTCGAGGCATTCGGCGACCAGCGCCCGCCAGAAGATGGCCAGGCTGGCCAACGTCACCGCGACGATGCCGCCAATCAGCATCAATGCCTCGTTGTTGAGCGCCAGCACCGTGCCGAACAGCACATGCATGAGATCGACGCTGGAGCCGCGGATCGACACCATCAGCACGCCGATGGCGAGCGAAATCAGATAGAAGGCGGCCATCGAGGCGTCCTCGCGCTGGATGGTGAAGCGCGAGACAGCGCCAGCACCGAGCGCGACGATGACGCCAGCGATCAGGCCGCCAATGGTCATCGGCAGGATTTCAAGGCCATAGAACAGGAAGCCGGCGGCCGCTCCTGGCAGGATGGCATGCGCCATGGCGTCACCCGACAGGCTCATGCGCCGCAGCATCAGGAAGACGCCGATGGGGCAGGCGCCGAGCGACAGCATCAGCGAGCCGAACAGCGCCCGCTGCATGAACCCGAAATCGGCGAAGGGAGCAATGAAAAGACCGTAGAGCGTGTCCATCAGGCGGCCCTCGGTCCGGCGCCATGGTGATGGTCGTGATCGTGGCCATGATGATCATGATCATGGCCATGAGCGTGCTCGTCAGGCTCGCACCAGGGGGCGTTCTCTTCCCAGGCTTCGTGGAAGCGGCGCGCGCGCAGCAGGTTCTCAGGCTTCAGCGTCTCCCGGGTATCGCCCCAGGCAACCGGCCGGCGGGCAAGCAGCAGTGTTTCGGGAAAATTCTGGCGCACCAGGTCCAGATCATGGACCACCACCATGATGGTGCGCTCTTCGCCATGCCAGCGCTTGATCAGGGCAATGAGGTCACCGACCGTCTTGGCGTCGACCGCGTTGAAGGGCTCGTCGAGCAGGATCAGGTCGGCATCCTGCAACAGCACGCGGGCAAACAGCGTGCGCTGCAGCTGGCCGCCCGACAGCGTGTCGATCGGCCGCTTCTCGAAGCCGCCGAGGCCGACGGCCATCAATGCTTGGCTGACGGCTTCGCGATCTTCCCTGGTGTAGCGGCCGAGCATGCCGCGCTTCGGCCACAGGCCAAGCGAGACCAGATCGACGACGCGGGCGGGAAAGGAGCGATCGAGTTCCGACTGCTGCGGCAGATAAGCTGCCCGCACGCCCGACGCGCGGATGACCTCGCCGGCCATTGGCTTCAGCACGCCGACAATACCCTTGATCAGCGTCGATTTTCCGGAGCCATTGGCCCCGACCACGGCCGTCAGCGAACCCTTGCGGATCGTGCCATCGAGGTGATGGATCGCGGGATGGCTGTTGTAGCCCAGCGTCAGGTCACGGAAGGTTAGGCAGGTCTGGGTCATATCGTTCCGTTGGGAAGTCGAGCCTGGCCGCGATAGTGGCCGTTGGATATGTGATGTTATTACATTAGTCAACAGGCCAATCCGGTGGATTTGCGACCCGGCGGCTCAACTTGCCGTGAGTTTCTTCCGCGCTGGTCCAAGGAGATTTGGCGCCGGCGGCCTTGCCCGAAGCCCACGCCGACTCTAAACAGGCGCAACCCTCAAACGAAGGAACCTCGCAATGAGCATTCGTCGCATCGATGTTGGCCCGCGCATGAGCCAGATCGTCATACACGGCAACACCGTCTATCTGGCCGGCCAGGTCGGCGAGCCCGGCGGCAACGTCGCCGCGCAGACCCGCGACATCCTCGCGACCATCGACGAATTGCTGGCCAAGGCCGGCACCGACAAGACCAAGATCGTCCAGGCGATCATCTGGCTGGCCGACATGGGCACCTTCGCCGAGATGAATTCCGAATGGGACAAATGGGTGCCGCAGGGCCACACACCCGCTCGCGCCACCGGCGAGGCGAAGCTCGCCGGCCCCGAATATCTGGTCGAGATTATTATTACGGCTGCGCTGTAAAGCGGCTGTAGGTGCCGATCTTCCCCAAGCGGGAGATCGGCTTACCCCTGCGACGGCGTGAACCTTGCCACCAGCGTGTGGCTTTCCGCCGGATAGATGAAGCGCACGTGTGTAACCGGGTGCTCCGCGCTCCAGGTGCGGCGCTCCACGACCAGGCAAGGCGCGCCAGGATCGATATCGAGCACGTCGGCGATAGTCTCATCGGCGGCCATGGCGCGTATCCGATGTTCGGCCTCGCTCCACGGCACGCGGCCGATCAGCCATGGACCCGCCGCGATTTCCAGAAACTCTTCGTCCCCGGCTTCCGCGACCGCCGAAAGATTGATCAGACGTTGCTCGAGTGCGAATGGCCGTTCGCCGGCAAAATGAAGGCCTTCGACCGCCAGTACCGAACCCGCTGCGGACAATCCGAGCAACGCCCTGTCCTCCACGTTGCTGCGCCGCCTCAGGCGTTCCAGCCGTTCGTAGCGATAGGGCAGGCCGAGCGCCTCGACCTCGATCCTGATGTCGTGAAGCTCCAGCACCGCTGCCTGCGATTGCGGGTGGCGGACAAAACTACCCGACCGGCGGCGGCGTTCAATCAGACCTGCCTTGGCCAACTGCGAGAGAGCCTTGTTCACCGTCATGCGTGAGCATTTGTATTCGGCGGTCAGCTCATGTTCGAACGGGATACGGTGGCCGGGCGCCCAGGTGCCGGACAGGATCTTTTCACGGATATCGGACAGGATGCGCTGATGCAGCGAGACGGTCTCGCTGTCGTCTATGTCCGTCCGTTCAGCCATGCTCATCTGCGTTAACCCTCGGAAAGCGCAGTCATCACGCTGCGAAACCGTGCGGCGATAGCCCCGCGCTTGGCGTGTCTGCCAGCGCTGACCTGTTTCTTGCCATGCACCCAGACGCAATCGACCTTGCTGCCATTGGCAAAGATCCAGGCATCGAGGATCGCGTCGCCGGTCTTGCCAGCCAGCGAGGGATTACCGACGTCGAGCGAGACGAGATCGGCGGATGCCCCAGTCGCGATTTGCGAGGCGCCGGCACCAAGGGCGACGCCACCGCCGTCAAGCGCTGCGTCGAACAGGGCGCGGCCTGTTGAGCCGCCGGCTACCGCAAGCACATTGCGGGCGCGGTGCGCGAGGCGCTGCGAATATTCGAGCTGGCGCAATTCGTCGGGCAGGCCGATCAGCACATTGGAATCGGAGCCGATGCCGAAGCGGCCGCCATGCTCCCTGAACAATGGCGCGGCAAAGGTGCCGTCGCCGAGATTGGCCTCCGTGATCGGGCAAAGGCCGGCAATGGCGCCGGTCTTCGCCATGCCGATGGTCTCGGCATCCGTCATATGGGTGGCGTGAATCAGGCACCAACGCTGGTCGACAGCGGCAGCCCCAAGCAGAAATTCGACCGGACGCGCGCCGGACCAGGCAAGGCAGTCCTCGACTTCCCTGACCTGTTCGGCGATGTGGATGTGGATCGGTCCGTTTGGCGCCATGGCGGTGACTTCGATCAGCTCTTCAGGCGTCGCGGCGCGCAGACTGTGCGGCGCGACGCCGACGACAGCTTGATTCAGCGCGCGAACCGATTCACGGCTTTTCTCCACAAGCCGGGCGAACCGGTTCACATCGTTGATGAATCGGCGCTGGCCCTCATTCGGAGCTGCGCCGCCGAAAGAGGAGTGGGCGTAAAACACCGGCAGCAGCGTCAGGCCGATACCCGTTTCGCCAGCCGCGGCAGCGATGCGCTCGGCCATCTCGGCTGGGTTGGCATAGGGTTGTCCATCCCGATCATGGTACAGATAATGAAATTCGCCGACGCGGGAAAAACCGGCCTCCAGCATTTCGACATAGAGCTGCGCCGCCACCGCCTCGACCTGGTCGGGAGTCATCGACAGCGCGAAGCGGTACATCACCTCGCGCCAGCTCCAGAAACTGTCGGCGGAGGGGCCTCGCAACTCGGCAAGGCCGGCCATGCCGCGCTGGAAGGCGTGGCTGTGCAGGTTGGGCATGCCTGGCAGCAGAATGGAATGGCGTTCATCACCGGGCAAGGCGGCGGCTTCAGGCTCCACGGCCGTAATGCGCCCATTGGCAAAAGTGATCCGCACATTGTCGTGCCAGCCGTTAGGAAGAAGCGCCTGTTCCGCAAAGATATCGGTCACTTTTCTCTCCGCTTTCCGGTCTCGTATGTGATGATGGCACTTGCAGTGCGTTTCAATATGTATATACATAATCGCCACCGATTGAAACGGAAAAGATGATGGCCGTAGAGAGCAGCAAAAACCACGCAGGGGGGCTTCGCCTGTGGCGCAATGCGCGTCTGGCGACCATGGCTGAAAATTCTGCCGGATTGGGTATCGTCGAGCATGGTGCGCTCGCCGCGCGCGACGGCCGCATTATCTATGCCGGTCCGCAATCCGAGATGCCCTCGGCTTTTGCCCAAGGCGAGATCATCGATTGCGAGGGCCGCTGGATTACGCCCGGCCTGATCGACTGCCACACCCATCTGATCCATGCTGGCAACCGCGCCAACGAATTCGAGATGCGGCTGGCCGGCGCCACTTATGAGGAAGTCGCCAGGGCCGGCGGCGGCATCGTCTCGTCGGTCAAATCCCTGCGTGCTGCCAGCGAGGGCGACCTGGTTGCCCAGACGCTGCCGCGCCTCGATGCGCTGATTGCCGAGGGCGTAACCACAGTGGAAGTAAAGTCGGGCTATGGCCTCGATCTCGAAAACGAGAAGAAATCGCTGCGCGCCGCGCGACAGCTGGGCAATGAACGCCCGGTGACGGTTCGCACCACATGTCTCGCAGCCCACGCGCTACCGCCCGAAGCCAAGGGCGACAAGGATGCCTTCATCGATCTCGTCGCCAAAACGATCCTTCCCGGCGTCGTCGAGGAAGGCTTGGCCGATGCCGTCGATGGGTTCTGTGAAGGCATCGCCTTTTCGCCGGAGCAGATGGCGCGCGTTTTCGATGTCGCCCAGGCGGCTGGCTTGCCCGTCAAACTCCACGCCGACCAGCTGTCCAATCTGCATGGCGCTGAACTTGCCGCCCGCTATGGCGCGTTGTCGGCCGACCATCTCGAATATACCGACGAGGCAGGCGCGGTGGCAATGGCCAAGGCGGGGACCGTGGCGACGATCCTGCCCGGCGCCTACTACTTCATCCGCGAGACCAAGAAGCCACCGATCGGCCTGTTTCGCCAGCATGGCGTCAGAATGGCTGTTGCCACCGACAACAATCCCGGCACATCGCCGCTGACCTCGCTGCTTCTGACCATGAACATGGCGGCCACCCTGTTTGGCATGACGGTCGACGAATGTCTTGCTGGCGTCACCCGCGAAGCCGCGCGTGCGCTGGGCCTGCTCGGCGAGACCGGCACGCTGGTATCAGGCAAATCCGCCGATCTGGCGATCTGGGACATCGAGCGTCCCGCCGAACTCGTCTACCGCATGGGCTTCAACCCGCTGCATGCCCGCATCTGGAGAGGACAATGACCGAACTGACCCTGAAGCCCGGCAATGCGACGCTGGCCGACTGGCGCGCCATATACCGTGGCGCCGTGCCGAAACTGGACGATGCCTGCCGTCCGAAAATCAAGGCGAGTGCCGAAGCTGTCGCGCGCATCGTTGCCAAGGGTGAGCCGGTCTATGGCATCAACACTGGTTTCGGCAAGCTGGCCAGCGTGCGCATCCCCGCCGACGATCTCGAGACGCTGCAGCGCAACATCGTGCTTTCGCATGCCGCGGGCGTGGGCGAGCCGATGCCCGTTGCCGTTGCCCGGCTGATGATGGCGCTGAAACTTGCGAGCCTCGCGCAGGGCGCCTCCGGCGTGCGCTCGCAGACCATCGAGCTGCTTGAAGCGATGCTGGCCAACGACGTCATCCCGGTCGTGCCGGCGCAAGGTTCCGTCGGCGCCTCCGGCGACCTTGCCCCGCTGTCGCATATGACGGCGGTGATGATCGGCGTCGGCGAATGCTTTACTCCGCATGGCCGTTTCCCGGCCAAGGTTGCCTTCGTCTCGCACGGGCTGGAGCCCGTGACATTGGGTGCCAAGGAGGGCCTTGCGCTGCTCAACGGCACGCAGTTTTCGACGGCCTATGCACTGGCCGCTTTGTTCGATGCCGAGGTGCTCTACCAGTCGGCGCTTGTCGCCGGCGCGCTTTCGACCGACGCGGCAAAGGGTTCCGACGCGCCGTTCGACCCGCGCATTCATCTGCTGAGAAAGCACCGTGGCCAGATCGAGACCGCGGACGCGCTGCGCGATTTGATGGCCGGCAGCGCCATCCGCGAGTCGCACCGGGTCGGCGACGAGCGTGTGCAGGATCCCTATTGCCTGCGTTGCCAGCCGCAAGTGATGGGCGCGGCGCTCGATGTGCTGCGCAAGGCCGCCGATACGCTCGAAACCGAGGCCAATGGCGTCACCGACAACCCGCTGATCTTCGCAGAAGACGATACTGCTCTGTCCGGCGGCAATTTCCACGCCGAGCCGGTGGCTTTCGCCGCCGACATGATCGCGCTGGCCGTCTGCGAGATCGGCTCGCTGTCGGAACGCCGCATCGCCATGCTGGTCGATCCCGCGCTGTCAGGCATGCCCGCTTTCCTGACGCCCAAGCCCGGTCTGAACTCCGGCTTCATGATCCCGCAGGTTACGGCGGCCGCGCTTGTCTCGGAAAACAAGCAGAAGGCCTATCCGGCCAGCGTCGATTCCATCCCGACCTCGGCCAACCAGGAAGACCACGTCTCGATGGCCGCGCATGGCGCACGCCGCCTGATCGGCATGGTCGAGAACGCAACCGCGGTGATCGGCATCGAGTTGCTGGCCGCCGCGCAAGGCTGTGATTTCCATCAGCCGCTGGCCTCGAGCGCAGCACTGGAAGCCGTGCGCAAGCTGGTTCGCGCCGAGGTGCCGCATCTCGATAACGACCGGCACTTCCATCCCGACATGGAAAAGGCGATCGCCATGGTGCGCAGTGGTGCGGCTGTGAAAGCCGCGAGCGCGGTGGCACTGCCCTCGATTGCCGGAGCGGCGTGATGACTGCCGCCCCTTGGCTCACGGTCACACGCGGCACGGCGCCGCTGCTGGTGTCGATTCCGCACACCGGTATCGACCTCGCCGGCCTCGAAAACCGGCTGGTCTCGCATTGGCTCGGCCGTCGTGATTGCGACTGGTGGATCGACAATCTCTATGATTTCGCCGCCGGTCTCGGCGCCACTGTCGTGCACACCGCGATCTCGCGCACCGTCATCGACGTCAACCGCGATCCATCCGGCGCCTCGCTCTATCCCGGCCAGGCAACCACCGGCTTGTGCCCGACCGAAACCTTCGACGGCGACCCGCTCTACCGCGACGGCGAAGAGCCGGGGCCATCGGAGATCGACGAGCGCCGGCTGAAGTTCTTTGCACCCTATCACGCCGCCTTGCAGGCCGAGATCGACAGGTTGCGCACCTTGCATGGCAAGATTGTCCTCTATGACTGCCATTCGATCCGCTCGGTGCTGCCACGCCTGTTCGAAGGCACGCTGCCGGTGTTCAATCTCGGCACGAATGACGGCAAGAGCGCCGATCCGACGTTGCAGGCGATGGTCAACCAGACCATGGCCGAAACCGGCGAGACTTTTGTCGTCAACGGACGCTTCAAGGGTGGGTGGATAACGCGCCATTTTGGCCAGCCGCTACAGGGCGTGCACGCGCTGCAGATGGAGCTCTCCAATCGAGGCTATATGCGCGAGCCCGAGGGGAAGGGCACGCCGGACAATTGGCCGGTGCCCTACGACGCCGCGTTCGCCGCTCCGATCCGCGCCACGCTGACGCGAATTCTTCAAACCGCCATTGACTGGGCCGGGCACTGACGCGCCGCCTCGTCCGAAAGGGACAATGATGAACAATCCCCGTCACAACATACGCGAAGTGCGCGCCCCGCGCGGCGACAAGCTCAATGCCAGGTATTGGACCACCGAAGCGCCGCTGCGCATGCTGATGAACAACCTGGACCCGGACGTTGCCGAAAACCCCAACGAACTGGTCGTCTACGGCGGCATCGGCCGGGCGGCGCGGACCTGGAACGATTTCGACCAGATCGTTGCTTCGCTGAAGATGCTTGGCGAGGACGAGACGCTGCTGGTGCAGTCGGGCAAGCCGGTCGGCGTGTTTCGCACCCACCCGGACGCGCCACGCGTGCTCATCGCCAACTCCAATCTGGTGCCGCACTGGGCGACCTGGGAGAAATTCAACGAGCTCGATAAAAAGGGCCTGATGATGTACGGCCAGATGACGGCCGGCTCCTGGATCTACATCGGCACGCAAGGCATCGTGCAGGGCACCTACGAGACCTTCGTCGAGGCCGGCCGCCAGCATTATGGCGGCAATCTCAAGGGAAAATGGATATTGACCGGCGGCCTCGGCGGCATGGGCGGCGCGCAGCCGTTGGCCGCCGTCATGGCCGGCGCCTGCTGCCTGGCGATCGAATGCAATCCCGACTCGATCGATTTCCGCCTGCGCACCCGCTATGTCGACGAGAGAGCCGAGACGCTCGACGAAGCCATGGAAATGATCGAGCGCTGGACCAAGGCCGGCGAGGCGAAGTCCGTCGGCCTGCTCGGCAACGCTGCCGAGATCGTACCCGAAATGTTCCGTCGCGGCATCCGCCCCGACATGGTCACCGATCAGACCTCGGCGCACGACCCCATCAACGGCTATCTGCCGAAGGGCTGGACAATGGCCGAGTGGCGCGAAAAGCGTGTCAGCGACCCCAGGGCGGTCGAGAAGGCGGCTCGCGCCTCCATGCGCGAACATGTCGAGGCGATGGTGGCGTTCTGGAACGCCGGCGTGCCGACGCTCGACTATGGCAACAATATTCGCCAGGTCGCCAAGGACGAAGGGTTTGAAAACGCCTTTGCCTTCCCCGGTTTCGTGCCGGCCTATATCCGTCCGCTCTTTTGCCGCGGCATCGGCCCGTTCCGCTGGGCGGCACTCTCCGGCGATCCGGAGGACATCTACAAGACCGATGCCAAGGTCCGCGAGCTCACCCCCGGCAACACCCATCTGCACAATTGGCTGGACATGGCCCGCGAGCGGATTTCCTTTCAGGGGTTGCCGGCGCGCATCTGCTGGGTTGGCCTCGGCGACCGGCACCGGCTGGGTCTCGCCTTCAACGAGATGGTGGCCAAGGGCGAACTGAAGGCGCCCGTCGTCATCGGCCGCGATCACCTCGATTCCGGTTCGGTCGCCTCGCCAAACCGCGAGACGGAAGCGATGAAGGACGGTTCGGACGCCGTGTCCGATTGGCCGCTGCTCAATGCGTTGCTCAACACAGCTTCGGGCGCCACCTGGGTGTCGCTGCATCATGGTGGCGGCGTCGGCATGGGTTTCTCGCAGCATGCCGGCATGGTCATCGTCGCCGACGGCACGCCGGATGCTGCAAGGCGCCTGGAACGGGTGTTGTGGAACGACCCGGCGACCGGCGTCATGCGCCACGCCGATGCCGGCTATGACATCGCCATCGAATGCGCCAAGGAGCACCAGCTCAACCTGCCTGGCATTTTGGGCTAAGCCATGCGCGTTCTTCGTGCCGCCGACTACCGCGTCATGCCGTGGAAGAACGGCGGCGGTACGACGACCGAGATCGCCGTCTCGCCCGCTGGCGCTGGGCTCGACGATTTCGACTGGCGCGTCTCGATGGCCCGGGTCGAGACGAGCGGGCCGTTCTCCAGCTTTGCCGGCATCGACCGCACCCTGTCGGTTCTGGAAGGCGAGGGGATCGTGCTTGACGTCGCCGGCCTTCTGCCCGAGCGGATGACAGCGGCTTCCCAGCCTTTTTCCTTTCCAGCCGACCAGCCGACGAGTGCCGCGCTGATCGCCGGCCCGATTACCGATCTCAACGTCATGACCCGCCGCGGCCGCATGTTGCATCAAGTCGAATGCCTGCCGGTTTCGGCGCCTGTGGAAATCTCGACCGAGGCCTGTTCCACCCTCATCCTTTGCCACAGAGGCCATGCCATTTTCGCCGGTGCCGCGCCTATCCGCCTCGGGCCGCTAGACACCCTGCTGCTCGGGCCGGATGTTTCTGTCTCGCGGGTTGAGCCCGCCCCGGATGCGACCCTTTTCGTGGTCCGTATAATCGGGGCCGCCTGACGCGTTTGCCGCCAACGGTTACCGCCTGTTTCCAAACATGATCGTGATGCCGGCGAAATATAGCGTAAGCTGACGGTGGCATCACGAAAAAGCCCGAATCCTCTCCGTCGATCGGTCCCGACGGGAGCGAGGGGCGCTCGTCTTTGAGTTGGTCGAAAGATGACGCTCCGTCGTGGTGCGGAAACAAACTTTCGGCATAGGGGTTGATGCAGCCGATTGCATTTGAACCGGTTTTAGGGCCATTGCCGTGGCGGTGACGCCGCTGAGTGCCCGCTTACGGAATTTTCAATGAATATTCAGACGAACCCAGCCCAGATCGAGAAGACAAGCGCGAGCTTCCCGGCCATCACGGAAGAGCCGATACGATCGGTATTCCTGCCGGAGGAACGGCTCCGGCTGCTCGGCGAGAGCCTGGCCAAGGGCGATCTGACGGATCTGTTCGGCTTGATCCCGTTCGACTTCCAGGCCCGCATCCGTGACAGCGCCAAGAAGATCCTCGAAGTCTACCGGTCGACCAATGCCGCGCAGGGGAGGGGCGAAACCATCACGCCGGCCGCGCAGTGGCTGCTCGACAACAACTATCTGATCGAGGAAACCATTTTCCAGGTCAAACGCGACCTACCGCGCCGCTTCTACCGGCAATTGCCAACGCTGAAACTGCCCGACGGCGGCACCGTGCCGCGCGCATTGGCTCTGGCCTGGACCTATGTCGCGCATTCCGACAGTTCCGTCTCGGCGACCATGTTCAAGTCCATCGTCCAGGGTTTTCAGTCGGTCGAGCCGCTGAAAATCGGCGAACTCTGGGCACTGCCGTCCCTTTTGCGCTTCGTGCTCATCGAAAACCTCCGCCGCCTGGCGGTCAGGGTCAACCGCACCCGCCAGATGCGCCAGATCGCCAACGACGTGGCCGACAAGGTGCTGGCGACCGACGACAATCCGGACCGGCAGGCGATCCTTGCCAATTTCAGCGCGCATGCACAGGACACCACCTTCGCCACTCAGCTGCTCTATCGCCTGCGTGACGGATCGCAGAATGCCGGCAAGGCGCTGGAGTGGCTGGAAGGCGAACTCGAAAAGACCGGCTCGGATGCCGAGGAAATCATCATTTCCGAGCACCAGACGCTGTCCAGCGGCAATGTGACCACCGGCAACATCGTTCGCGGCCTGCGCCTCATCAACGACGTCGACTGGACGGTGTGGTTCGAGGGCGTCAGTCGCATCGATACCGTGCTGCGCGAGCGCACGGATTTCGCCGCGCTCGACTTCTTCTCGCGCGATCAATACCGCACCGCGATCGAGGAACTGGCACGCCGCTCGAACCTGTCGGAGTACCGTGTCGCCGAAAAAGCCATCGAACTGGCCGGCCATGCTGTCAGCGAAACCGTCCCGGAGAGCGGTGAGGGGGTTGATGCCCAGGCTGCATCCGTTCACACCGATGTCGGTTTCTATCTCGTTGGCCCGCGTCGGCTGGAACTCGAAAAGACGATCGGTTATCGGCCCACGATCAGCCAGATCGTCAAGCGGACCTTCGCCAAGACCGGATGGCTTGGCATCGTCCTGCCCGTCTTCGCCCTGACCGTCCTGCTGCTCGTCCTGTCGGGCAACGCCCTTTCCAATCTCGGCCTGTCGGTGCCGTCCATCGTGCTGATGCTGGCCCTGTTTGCCGTGCCGGCCAGCGAAGGCGCGCTCGCTTTCTTCAACACCGTGGTCTCGCTCTTCCTCAAGCCGACACGCCTGATCGGCTATGACTACAGGCACGGCGTGCCGCCCGAGGCGCGCACCCTGGTGGTCGTGCCGTCGCTGATCGGCTCCCGTGACGATGTCGAGGAAAACATCCGTAACATCGAAGTGCATTACCTTGCCAATCTGGCGGACGAGATCCATTTCGCGCTGCTCTCGGATTGGCCCGACAGCAAGATCGAGATCGATGCGGCCGATACCGAGATCTTAGACTTCGCTCGCGCCGAAATCGCCCGCCTCAATGCGCGCTATCCCTCCGAAGGCGCGCCGCGCTTTTACATCCTGCACCGCCGCCGGCTCTACAATGCCGCTCAAGGGTCCTGGATGGGTTGGGAGCGCAAGCGCGGCAAACTGCACGAACTCGATCTCTTGCTGCGCGGCGACAGCGATACCACCTTCCTGCCGCTCGAAGTGCCGCTGCCGGAAAAAGTCGTCCATGTGATGACGCTCGACGCCGATACCCGCACCACCCGTGATGCCGTATCGAGCCTTGTCGGCAAGCTATGCCATCCGCTCAACCGCCCGCATTTCGACGCCACCAGGCGCGTCGTCACCGCCGGCTACACCATCCTGCAGCCGCGCATCACCGCTTCGCTCACCAGCGGCGACGAAGCCTCGTTCTTCCAGCGCGTCTTCTCGGCCAATCGCGGCCTTGATCCTTATGTCTTCGCTGTTTCGGATCTCTATCAGGACGTCTTCAGCGACGGGTCCTTCACCGGCAAGGGCCTCTATCATGTCGATGCCTTCGAGGCCGCTTTGCAGGGCCGCATCGAGGAAAACACCATTCTCAGCCACGATCTGCTCGAAGGCGCGCTGGCGCGCGCCGCGCTGGTCACCGACGTCGAACTGGTCGAGGATTACCCGACCCGCTACTCGGTCGATGCCTCGCGCCACCATCGCTGGGCGCGCGGCGACTGGCAGCTTTTGGGGTACATCTTCAACCCGCGCTCCGGCGTTCCGGCCCTGTCGCGCTGGAAGATGGTCGACAATCTGCGCCGCTCGCTGACGCCGATCTTCTGGGTGATGGCGGCGATCGCCGGCTGGACCTTGCTGCCCTTCACGCAGGCCGCGCAGTGGCAGGCCTTGCTGATCCTGAGCCTGTTCATGGCGCCGACCTTCGACGTCGTCAACGCCATCCTGCCCAAGAGCGGCGACCAGACGCCGCGCGGCCATTTCTCGGCGCTGGCGCGTGACGTCGCCTTCGGCACCGCCATGGTGGCGCTGAAGATCGTGCTGATGGCACATAACGCCTGGATGATGGGCGATGCCATCGTGCGCACGCTCTACCGGCTGTTCGTCAGCCGGCAGAACCTCCTGGAATGGCGCACCGCCTCGCAGGCGCACAAGGCCGGCGACAACGATGTCGGCTCCTATTACGGCATGATGTATGGCGCCGTGATCATCGGCTTTGTCGGCCTCGCCATTCCGGTGCTGGCCGATTCCACCGGTGCCTTCGTCGCCTTTTTCTTTGCCTTGTTCTGGATCGGCTCGCCGGCGATCGCCAGCTGGATCAGCCGCTCGGCTGAAACCGAGGATCGGCTGCGCATATCGCAAGCCGACATCCACACGCTGCGCACCGTGGCGCGCCGTACCTGGCATTATTTCGAGAGCTTCGTGACGGCAGAGCATCACAATCTGCCGCCCGACAATTTCCAGGAGAGCCCCGCGCCAGTCGTGGCGCCGCGCACCTCGCCGACCAACATCGGCGTCTACTTGCTCTCGGTCGTCTCGGCACGCGATTTCGGCTGGATCAGCCTGTCCGATGCCATCACCCGCATCGACGCCACCATGACCACCATCGAGAGTATGCCGCGTCATCGTGGCCATCTCTTCAACTGGTACGACACCACGACGCTGAAGCCGCTCTATCCGCTCTACATCTCGGCTGTCGACAGCGGCAATCTCGCCGGCCACCTGGTGGCGGTGGCGGCTGCCTGCGCCGAATGGGCGGAAGCCCCTTCCGTCCACCTGCAGGGCGATTTCGAAGGCATCCTCGATACGGTGACCATCCTGAGCGAAAGCCTCGATGAACTGCCCGACGACCGCCGCCAGTTGCGCCCGTTGCGCCAACGCCTTGTCGATCGCCTCGACGGCATGCGTCGCGCGGTTGAGACGATCAAGGCACAGCCGGAAATGGCCTCGATCCGCACCATCAACCTGGCGGTGCTGGCCGGCGAAATCCGCAAGCTTGCCACCGCCATTCACACCGAAGCCGCATCGCCGCAAAGCGACGTCATCGTCGACTGGACGGCAAGGCTCGAAACCACCTGCGAGGCGCACGTCCACGACGCCCACAGCGACGAGAACGCCGTCGAGGCTCTGCGTGCCAAGCTGCTCACCTTGCGCGAGCGCACCCGTCGTTTCGCCTTCGAGATGGAGTTCGCCTTCCTGATGCGGCCGGAGCGCAAGCTTTTGTCGATCGGCTACCGGGTCGAGGAACATCAGCTCGACGAAAGCTGCTACGACCTTCTCGCCTCCGAGGCGCGGTTGACCAGCCTGTTCGCCATCGCCAAGGGCGATCTGCCGACCGAACATTGGTTCAGGCTTGGCCGCCCGATCGTCGAGATCGGCTTCCAGGGTGCGCTGATGTCGTGGTCCGGCTCGATGTTCGAATATCTGATGCCGCCGCTGGTGATGAAGGAGCCGCAAGGCTCGATCCTCAACCAGACCAGCAAGCTGATCATCAAGCGCCAGATGCAGTATGGTCGCCAGAAGAACGTGCCGTGGGGCATTTCGGAAGCGGCCTACAACGCCCGCGACCGGGAACTGACCTATCAGTACACCAATTTCGGCGTGCCCGGCCTCGGACTGAAGCGTGGCCTTGGCCAGAACACGGTGATTGCGCCTTACGCGACTATCATGGCGGCGCAGTTCAACCCGCGCGAAGCGGTGCAGAACCTGACCCGGCTGCGCGAGATCGGCGCGCTTGGCCGTCATGGCTATTATGATGCGGTCGACTTCACGCCGCAGCGCGTACCGGAAGGCACCAACCACGCGGTCGTGCTGAACTACTATGCCCACCATTCGGGCATGTCGATCGCTGCCGTCGCCGACGCCATCTTCGAAGGTCGCCTGCGCGATCGCTTCCACAGCGATCCGGTCATTGAATCGGCCGAATTGCTGCTGCAGGAGAGGGCGCCGCGCGACATTCCGACCGCCACCGTCCGCACCGAGGCCGACGAGCGCTCCAAGGACGAGACGGAGACCGAGAGCCCCGACACCCGCATCGTGCTCGATCCCGCGCGGGCGCTGCGTTCGACCAATGTGATGTCGAATGGCCGCTATTCGGTGATGGTGACCGCGACCGGCTCCGGCTACAGCCGCTGGGGCGATCTTTCCGTCACCCGCTGGCAACCCGATCCGGTCGAGGATCGGCTTGGCTCCTACATCTTCCTGCGCGATGCCGCCACTGGCGACTGGTGGTCCGCGACTTCGGAACCCAGGCGCGCGGCCGAGGAAAAGACGCAGGCCCTGTTTTCCGATGACAAGGCGAGCTTCGTGAAGCTGGTCGGCACGCTGCGCTCCGAAGTGGAGTGCATCGTCATCTCCGAGGGCAATGGCGAAGGCCGTCGCATCACGCTCTACAATGAGAGCACATCCGACCGTCACATCGAGGTGACGTCCTTTGCAGAACTGGTCCTGGGTTCGGAAGCTTCCGACAACGCGCATCCGGCCTTCTCGAAAATGTTCGTGGAAACGGAAATCGCCGCCAACAAGGGCGCGATCTTCGCCACGCGCCGCAAGCGTGAAACCAGCGAACCGGATGTGACGCTGGTGCATTTCGTCACCGATCCGTCGGGACCGGCGCGTGATGCCGAGGCCGAGACCGACAGGCGCGCCTTCATCGGCCGTGGCCGCACCATCGTCGATGCCGCCGCCTTCGATCCAGGCGCCAGGCTTGGCGGCCATTCCGGCTTCACGCTCGATCCCATCGCCTCGCTGCGTCGTCAGGTGCGCGTACCCGCCAACAAGAAAATATCGCTGACCTTCTGGACCGTCGTCGGGGCAAACCGTGCCGAGCTGGAGGAGGCGATAAGCCGGCTCGACCATCAGGAGAGCTTTGCCCGGCAGGCGATGCTTGCCTGGACGCGTAGCCAGGTGCAGACCCGCCATATGGGCCTCAGTCTGACCGACGCGGCCAATGTGCAGAAACTGGCGCGCTATCTGATCTATCCCGACCCGTTTTTGCGGCTGCCGGCCGAGTCCATCGCTTCCGGGTTGGGCAAGCAGTCGAGCCTGTGGCCGACCAGTATTTCGGGCGATTACCCGATCTTCCTGGTCAGGATCGGTGACGTTGCCGATCTCGAGATCGTAGCCCAGGCGTTGCGCTTCCAGGAATACATGCGCACCCGCGGCATGATGATCGACTTCGTCGTCGTCAACGAGCAGGCTTCGTCCTATGTCCAGGATCTGCAGCGCGCGGTCGAGACGCTGTGCGAAAACAGCCGCTTGCGCGGCAAGGAACTCGGACCCCGCCAGCACATTTTCGCGGTGCGCCGCGACCTGATGGAGGAAACCACCTACAAGACGCTGCTCGCCGTCGCCCGGGTTGTGCTGCATACACGTAACGGCACCATCTTCGACCAGATCGAACGGGCCGAGGCGGCCGCGCTGCAGGCGCGCGATGGCTTGCAGCCGGCAGGATTGCCGGGTTCGCGCGAAATCGCGGCGCTCGCACCGCAGATGCATGCATTTGCCTCGCAGGCTGTGGCCGACGTCAGCGCCGATGGCTCCGGCCTAAGCCTGTGGAATGGTTTCGGCGGCTTCGACGGCGACGGGCGGCACTATGTGGTGCGCCTGGCTGGCCGGCGCACGACGCCGCAACCCTGGATTAACGTCGTCTCCAACGCGTCGTTCGGCTTCCACACCTCGGCCGAGGGAGCGGCCTTCACCTGGAGCCGCAACAGCCGCGATTACCAGCTGACGCCATGGTCGAACGATCCGGTGTCCAACCGGCCGGGCGAGGGCATCTATATTTACGACCAGGCCAGCGGCAAGGCGTTCTCTCCGCTCGCAGCGGTGGTGCGCGATCCCGCGATGACCTACGAGGCCTGGCATGGCCAGGGCTTCTCGACCTTCCGCTCGAAGCGCGGACCGTTGTCGATGGACCTGACCCATGTCGTCGATCCCATCGATCCGGTGAAGATCACGCGGCTGCGCATCCAGAATTCCGGCCCGGTACCGGCTCGGCTGCGCGTCTATGCTTACGCCGAATGGGTGCTTGGCGGGCATCGGTCGCGCACCGCGGCAACCATAGTGCCGTCCCGCGACGGAGCCACCGGCGCGTTGCTAGCGCAAAATCCCTACGGGCTCGATTTCAGCGAGCGGGTGGCCTTCCTCGCCGCCGACACCGGCGTCCACTCGGTGACGTCAGACCGGGCCGAATTCCTCGGCCGGCACGGGTCCAGCGAGCTGCCACAGGCGGTGCTGAGCGGTTCGGCCCTGTCGGGTCGCGTCGAGGCCGGAGATGATCCTTGCGCGGCGATCGCTCGCGACGTCGAGATTCCGGCCGGCGCCGACGTCACACTTATCTGGCTGCTCGGCGATGCCGATTCCGCCGCGCAGGCGAGCGCGTTGGTGCAGACGCACCGGGGCAAGGACTTCGACCAGCGCCTGGCCGACAATGAGCGCGAATGGCGCGCCTTCCTCGACACCATCCAGGTGGAGACGCCGGACAAGGCACTCGATGCCATGGTCAATCACTGGCTGCCCTATCAGAGCCTTGCCTGCCGCATCCGCGCCCGCTCGGCCTTCTACCAGGCAAGCGGCGCCTTCGGCTTCCGCGATCAGTTGCAGGACACGCTCGCCTTGCTGGCGCACGACCCGACGCTGGCGCGCGACCAGATCCTCAACGCCGCGCGGCGGCAGTTCCCGGAGGGTGACGTGCAGCATTGGTGGCTGCCGCGCACCGGCGCCGGCGTGCGTACCTTGATCTCCGACGACGTGGTGTGGCTCGCCCACGCCACGGCCCGCTATCTCATGGTGACCGGCGACGCCGCCATCCTGAAGGAGCAACTGCCATTCCTCGACGGACAGGCGCTGGGTGAAGGCGAGCACGACGCCTTCTTCACCCCTGAAATCTCGAAGAAGACGGTGTCGCTCTACGACCACTGCGCGCGTGCGCTCGACCTTGCCATCAAGCGCAGCAGTCCAGCCGGCCTGCCGCTGATCCTTGGCGGCGACTGGAACGACGGCATGAACCGTGTCGGCGAACACGGCAAGGGCGAGAGCGTGTGGCTGGGTTGGTTCCTGTTGAAGACGCTGGGCGACTTCGCCGCGGTCGCCAAGACCGAGGGCGACACCAAGCGCGCACAGGCCTGGGCAAAGCATGCCGACGCGCTGAAGCGGGCACTCGAAAGCACGGCATGGGACGGCGAATGGTACCGGCGCGGCAGTTTCGATGATGGTACGCCTTTGGGCTCGCGTACATCGCAGGAGTGCAAGATCGACTCCATCGCCCAGTCCTGGAGCGTGCTGTCGGGCGAGGGCGACCCGGCGCGGTCGACCACGGCCATGCAGCAGGCGACGAAGCTGCTCGTCGACGACCGTCTCAAGATCGTCAAACTGTTCACGCCACCCTTCTCGAAGACACAGAAGGACCCCGGCTACATCAAGAGCTATCCACCTGGCGTGCGCGAGAATGGCGGCCAGTATACCCACGCGGCGACGTGGTTCGTCATTGCGCTGGCCGAGATGGGGCAGACCGATGAAGCTTATCGCTGCTTCTCGATGCTGAATCCGGTCAACCACGCGTTCGACGAGGCCTCGGCCGAGCACTACCGCGTCGAGCCCTACGTGGTGGCGGCCGATATCTACGCCGGCGATGACAAGGGAGGTCGCGGCGGCTGGACCTGGTACACCGGCTCGGCGGGCTGGCTTTACCGGGCGGCGGTCGAAGGCATCCTGGGCATCGAACGGCGCGGCAAGCAGATCACATTCCGGCCGAAGCTGCCCAGCCACTGGGATGGCTACCAGGCTTCACTCAAGATGCTGGGCGCCGAGATCAAGGTCCAGGTCATTCGCGACAAAAAGGCCAAGACGATCTCGCTCGAAGTCAATGGTTCGAAGACAAAATCGACGTCCTTCGCACCCAAAGCTGGTGACCAGACCGAGGTCGTGGTCAAGATACCGGCATGAAATCAACCGTTTAGTGATTAGATCGCGCGTCCTCCGGGACGCGCGATGCCGTGCATTGTTTACTTGCGCGCGGGGTGCCGACGACGTTGGCCAGCCGCCCGGACGAAGTCGTGCCGGCCTGCCGTGATTAAAAATGTGGCACAGCTCGACCACTGCCATGATTTTGCCGCAAGGCTGACATTTCACCTTTTATCTCAAACTGTTAGGTGATCACGCCAGATTTCGTATCGTCGTCATCTTTTGTTCGCTAAATGGGAACGGAAGAGATAGACGGGCATTGTTTTGCGACGCATCAACCGTTACGTGTCAGGAAATGGTGCGGTGCACAATATTGGTATTGGGCACAATAGAACGTTGGCGGAGTAGCTGAAGTGTCACTTCTGCAGATCTATTGGAGAGCGCTGGGGTATCTGGCTGCCGACAAGAAGCGCGTCGCGCTGATCTGTTCGGCCAACGTCGCTCTTGCAGCCATCGCGATCCTTGAGCCGATCATGTTCGGCCGGGTCATCGACGCGATTTCCGCGCACGGTTCGGTTTTCTCCACGCTCGCCGTGTGGGCCGGCATCGGCGCCTTCAATGTCATGGCTTTCGTCCTGGTGGCGCGCGGCGCCGACCGGTTCGCGCACGCCCGGCGCAGCGAAGTGCTCTGTCAGTCGTTCGAGCGCGTCATAACCATGCCGCTCGCCTGGCATCATCAGCGTGGCACCTCGAATGCCCTCCACACGCTGCTGCGCGCCGTCGAGACTCTGTTCAGCCTCTGGCTTGAATTCATGCGCCAGCACTTGTCGACCGCTGTCGCGCTCGTTCTGCTGGTTCCGACGGCGCTCAGCATGGATGTGCGCATGTCGATGGTTCTGCTCGTGCTCGGCGTGCTCTATGTCGGCATCGGCCGCCTGGTGATGAAGCGCACCAAGGAAGGCCAGGCCGCGGTCGAGCGTCACTATCACAAGGTATTCGCGCATGTGACGGACTCGGTGAGCAACGTCGCCGTGCTGCAGAGCTACAACCGTCTCGGCTACGAGGCCGAGGCGCTGCGTGGCTACGTCAAGAACCTGCTCGACGCGCAGAACCCGGTGCTCGACTGGTGGGCTATCGCCAATGCGCTCAATCGGCTGTCGTCGACGATCTCGATGATGGTGGTGCTTCTGATCGGCGCTTACCTGGTCACTCATGGCCAGCTGCGCATCGGTGACGTCATCGCCTTCACCGGCTTCGCCACGCTGCTGATCTCACGGCTCGACCAGATGTCGGCTTTCGCGAACCAGATTTCGGAAGCTCGCGCCAAGCTCGAGGATTTCTACAAGCTCGAGGACTCGGCCGCCGATACCGCCGAGCCGGATGGTCTGCGCGACCTTGCCAACGTCACCGGCCATGTTCGTTTCGAGGATGTCAGCTTCGAGTTCGCCAATTCGGGGCAGGGCGTCAGCGACGTGTCCTTCGAGGTGCAGGCCGGCCAGACCGTCGCCATCGTCGGACCGACGGGTGCGGGCAAGACCACGCTCATCAACTTGCTGCAGCGCGTCTTCTCGCCGTCCAGTGGCCGTATCCTGATCGACGGCATCGATACCCGCACGGTGACCCGCAAGTCGCTGCGCCATTCGATCGCCACCGTGTTCCAGGACGCCGGGCTTTTGAACCGCTCGATCGAGGACAACATCCGCGTCGGCCGCGCCGATGCGACCAACGACGAGATCCATGCCGCCGCCACGGCGGCCGCGGCGCAGGATTTCATCCTAGCCAAGAGCAATGGCTACGACACGGTGGTCGGCGAACGTGGCGGCCAGCTCTCGGGCGGCGAGCGCCAGCGCATCGCCATTGCCCGTGCCGTGCTGAAGGATGCCCCGATCCTGGTGCTCGACGAGGCGACCAGCGCACTCGACGTCGAGACCGAGGACCGCGTCAAGGAAGCGATCGACGAATTGCGCCGCGACCGCACCACTTTCATCATCGCCCACCGCCTGACCACCGTCCGCGACGCCGATCTGGTCGTGTTCATGGACAAGGGCAGGGTGGTCGAGATGGGTGGCTTTGCCGAACTGTCGCTGCGCAACGGCCGCTTCGCCAGCCTGCTGCGCGCCGGCGGCCTGCTCAACGACGAGGAAGTCCGGCGCCTCAGCCGGTCGGTGCAGGGCGAGGCCGCCTGAGCCATTAACGGTTCCGCCTCCTCCCGAACGGGAGGAGGCAAGACCAGAGCTGCGACACCGCCGCTCGATTGCCCCAAACGCATCGGCGGTCTATGTAAAGTCGCATGAGTGACATCACCTCACGCCTGAGCGGCTTGACCGATCTCGCCAATCCAACGCGGTTCGTCGGGCTTGCAGACAAGCTTGTGCCGTGGCTGGCGGCGCTCGCCGCGCTCACCCTCGCGATTGGCCTCTATATGAGCTTCACCGCGCCCGAGGATTTCCAGCAGGGTATCACCGTTCGCATCATGTACATCCACGTGCCTTTCGCCTGGCTCGCCATGATGTGCTACACGCTGATGGCGGTCTCCGCGCTTGGCACGCTGGTCTGGCGCCATCCGCTGGCCGATGTCGCGCTGAAATCGGCCGCACCCATTGGAGCGGTGTTCACCGCGCTGGCGCTGATCACCGGTTCGATCTGGGGCAAGCCGATGTGGGGCACCTGGTGGGTGTGGGACGCCCGCCTGACTTCTGTCTTCGTGCTGTTCCTGATGTATCTCGGCATCATCGCGCTGACCCGTGCGCTGGATGATGCCAGCCGCGCCGCCTGGGCCGCCGCTATCATCACGCTGGTCGGCTTCATCAATATCCCGATCATCAAATTCTCGGTCGACTGGTGGAACACGCTGCACCAGCCTGCCTCGGTGTTCCGGCTCGGCGGCCCGACCATCGACCCGAGCCTGCTCTGGCCTCTGCTGGTGATGGCTGGCGGGTTTACCGTGCTGTTCTTCGCGCTGCACCTGATGGCAATGCGCACCGAAATCCGCCGCCGCCGGGTGATAGCCATGCGGCGGGTGGCAGCGCGGCAGGCGGAGCGTCCGGTCTAGCTAGAATCTCATGTCATCAGCCCGCGTGCCGCCACCGGCAGCGTTTCGAGAACCTTCTCACCGTCTATCAGATTGACCTCGTTGAACAGGTTGGTGACGACGCAGCAGTGGTCTGGCACGACGCGCACGCGTTCGCCAATGCGCAGCCTGCCGTCGGCGGAAAGCGTGACCGTGCCGTGCTCCTCGCTCAGGCCCGTCACCAGTGCTCCGGGGACGCCCATCAACTCTCCAAAATCCTTTAGCCCTAGCGTATCGCTGGACAGGGCCTTGCTGCCGCTATCGAGAATGGCGCGCGTCGCTGTCGGATGGCTGACCACGGTCGCAAGCACCGTCAGCGCGCAATCGTCGAGGCTGCCGACACCTTTGGCGACTTGGTAGCGGTCGAGATAGATGTAGGTGCCGGGCCGGTATTCGGTGACGACGGAGGTATCGGCGGAACGCCACATGTCGGGCGTGCCGCCGCTGGAAATGCGCTCACAGGCGAGCCCTGAAGCCGCCAACGCCTGTTTGGCGTCGGCAAGCCAGGCTTCGGCCTCCACTGCCCGGCCGGCGGCCGGATAGGTCATCAGCCCGCCAAGGGCAAGGCCGCCCGCCTTGTCGATCATCTTCGCCAGCGCTACCGCTTCATTGGCTGTCTGCACGCCGCAGCGACCCATGCCGGTATCGCATTCGACCAGCACGGGCAGAGGATGGCCGGCATCGGTGAAAGCTGCCGCGAGCCCTTCCAGCGTGTCCATGCTGTCGGCCGTCACCGACAGGGTCACGCGGCCATGCAGCGCCTTCAGCCGCTCGAGCTTGGCGCGTCCCAGGATGTTGTAGGGAAGAAAGATATCGGTCAGCCCGGCGTCGGCCATTACCTCGGCCTCGCCGATCTTCTGGCACGTGATGCCGACTGCACCTGCCGCCATTTGCTTCTTCGCCCAATAAGGCAGCTTGTGCGTCTTGATGTGCGGCCTGAGCTTCAGTCCGTTCTTGTCGGCATGAGCCTGTGCACGAGCAATGTTGGCTTCGGCGCGCGCGACGTCGATCAGGATCGAAGGCGTATCGAGGTCATGGATGGTCGGCATCGGCTATCCCTGTGCAATTCGCAAGGGTTATGAGCCTCAAAGCACGCGATGTCACGCGGCCAGCGGGCCGCGATCTGTTGGCCATGGGTGGCACGCGCAAGGCTCCAACAGGCAGGGCTCGATCAGGCAAGGTGGATCGACACCGCACCGGCGTTCGGCTATGCGATTGTCGGAAAAATCGACACGAGGGTCATCATCATGAAACGCTCCGCCATCAACGACATCATCCGCGAAGCCGACGCTTTCATCCGCTCGTTCGGCTATATCATGCCGCCCTTCGCCTACTGGTCGCCGGAAGAGATGAAGGCGCGCCAGGTCGATTCTTCGGCCATCTTCACCTCGCGGCTCGGCTGGGACATCACCGACTATGGCCAGGGCAAGTTCGACGATCTCGGCCTGTTCCTGTTCACCGTTCGCAACGGCCGCTACGAGGACATGAAGAAGGGCATGGGCATGCTCTATGCCGAGAAGATCATGATTTCGCGCAAGGAGCAGATGTCGCCGATGCACCGCCACAACATCAAGGCCGAGGACATCATCAACCGCGGCGGCGGCAAGCTGGTGCTTGAACTGTTCATGCATGATCGCGACGGCGGCATCGACCCCAAGGCCGAGGTTTCGGTGCCGGTCGACGGAACTATCCACAGGCTGCCGGCGGGCGGACTGCTGAAGCTTGATCCGGGCCAAAGCGTCACGCTCTTGCCCGGCGTCTGGCACGCCTTCTGGGCCGAGGGCAAGGATGTCCTGATCGGCGAGGTGTCGACCGTCAATGACGATCGCACGGACAACGTCTTCCGCGAGCCGATCGGCCGTTTCGCCGATATCGAGGAAGACACACCGCCGTTGCATCTATTGGTGGCCGACTATGACAAATGGCTGGGCTGACGGCATCCGTCCTCAACCCCGCTTTGACCCCGATTTGCGGGGCCAGCACCCAAGCCCGAGGAGAAATAAGTCTTGAAATCAGCTCTGGTTCTAGCCATTGCCGCCTTGGCGGCGCTCAGTTTCGGTATGCCGGTCCAGGCGGCGGGCTTCACCAATATCGTCCTTTCCGCGACGAAGGACGGGGGAACGCCTCAGAGCAACTTCCCTGTCGAGACACCGGTGATCTACGTCTCGGCTGACCTAGTGGATATCGCGCCAACCTCGAAAATCACATTCTCCTGGGTCTCGGTTGATTCCCACGGCGCCGCGCCGGAAAACTATACGATCGACAAGGTCGACCTCGACGTAGGAGCCAACAATCAGGCTGATTCACAGCTCAGCAAACCCACGGCGGGATGGCCGGAGGGCACCTATCGGGTTGATTTGGCCATTGATGGAACGGTTGCTGAATCGGTGCCCTTCAGCATTCCATGATTGAACTGCCCGGGAAGGGCGCAATGGGCATCAATGACAACAGCTGAGTGCCGATTGCACGCCCGTCCCGGCACAGGCACGATGAGCTGATCGGCACATCGGCCTTGGCCAGCGCCGTGGCGAGTTTTGCCTGCAGTAAAGGCAGCTCTTGGCTCGCGCCGCGCCGCGCCAAACATTCCACCAGCCCGTGCAGCGCCCAGACATTGTCCGGGTGCCGGGCGCAGCGCTGGACATTGCCGCTCAGGCCGAGATCGTCGCGATAGACCTGCTCGGCCTCTTGCGCGTGGCCCTGGTCGAGAAGCAGCGCCGCCAGCGCATGGCGCGGCGGGTGCATCCATGCCCAGGGCTCGGTGTAGGACAGATTGTCGTCCAGCTCGACCGCTTGCCTGAGATGGCCATAGGCCTGCTCGTGCCGGCCCTGATGGTAGGCAAGCTCGCCGTCGAGCAAGGCGGCACCGACGGCAAGCGAGGCGCGGGCCGGGTTGCTGAGAAAACGCCGCTCGGCTGGAATGCCTTCGAGATGCTGGTGGAAGCGTTCACGCTCGCGCTCGGCGTCGGTGAATTGCCTAAGCGTCGCATGCGCCACGCCCTTGGCATAATGCTGCATGGCCGCGGTCAGCACATAGAGGCCGGGCTCTTCGGTTGCCGGCTCGTCGATGATTTCCCGCCAGCGACCGAAGCGCACCAGCACGTGCGATTTCATCGCATGATAGCCTTCCACGGTCTGGGTGAGTTTGGGCCGATCCTGGATGGCGACCACGTCACGCGTCACCAGGCTGCGCACCTTGTCGGCGGCCCACAGCGCCGCCTGGTACTGGCCCGACAACATGCAGGTGAACATCATCAGGTGCAGATCGTGGCAGCAGCCGAGCAGATAATAGGTCGGCTCATTGGCGTAGGCGAGATAAAGGTCGTTGGCCCGAACCGCCTTTTCGCTGGCGAGCTTCGCCTTCTCATACTCGCCGCACAGCACATAGATATGCCCCGGCATGTGGTTCATGTGCCCGGCATCGGGGCACATCTCGCCGAGCAGATCGGCCGAGCGCATGCCGCGCTCCGGCTGGGTCGACATTTCCAGCAGATGGATGTGCAGGTGGACGATCGCCGGATGCTGCGTGATGCCGGCTTCGTCTGCGAGCCGGATTGACCGCTCGCAAACCTCCAGCGCCTCGACGACATCGGAATTCGGCGCCGGTTCACCGGTCTTGAGGTTCCACAGGCGCCGCACCGTGCGCATCATCAGCGCCTCGACGAGAAGCGCCATCACATCATGATCATCGGGAAAACTCTGATAGACCCGCCGCATCGTGGCGGCATAGGCGTCGTCCCATTGCTCGAATTCCTGTGGCGTCACCCGGTGCGGTTTCCGGAAGCGGCAAGCCAACGCCTCGATCAATTGTCTTTCGACCTCGCTGGCTGCAGCCGCACTGGCGCGCGCGAGCTGGACATGCTCGAAGCAACGCTTCGTCGCGCTGTTTGCCTCGGCCTCGCCATGCTCCTTCCAGGTCAGATTGTAGAAAGGCCCGGCTGCATAGGCGATTCCCCAATGAACCATCGGGCAGTCCGGATCGGTCTCCAGTGCCTTCTCAAAGCACTTGATCCCTTCCTCATGGTTGAAGCCGTAGCACCAGTTAAGACCGATATCGAACCAGCGCTGGGTCTCGGTGGAGCGGGTGGAGATCGGGCGGCGGTAGGCGCCGAGATTGAAGCGATCCATGGGGTCTCATTCAAGTCTGGTTCGCCACGAGCCAAGCCCTGGCCAGATTCTTCGCGATCAATGTGTTCCGAAATTCGTAGCCGTGGCAAACACCATGGTTTTGGGGTGAATGTGAAGAGCGGCAGCGCGCCGTCCTAGTCGGTTGCTTCGGGCGCCGCTTCGTCTTGCCAGCCGCCTAACTCCGGCAGGTCGTCAAGCCAACTTTTCTCGGTCATCACGGCATCGCCGGCCCGCGGGGCGGCCTCGGTGGCGTTTTGAATCAGCCAGTCCACCCACTTCCGATAGGCAACCGGGTCCATCTGGGGCGGCAGCACCTTGGCCTTGAGCAGCATCCTCTTGCGGAAGCTGGTTTGCCTGCGCAGTTTGGTCGTCGTGAACTTGATAGCCTTGCCTTGGTATTCAACCGTCCAGCGGTCGCCCCCATAACCGACAAGCCTGTCTACCGAGAAACCGGCATCGACCGGTCTCTCCCGCCAGGGAAGCTCGATGGCGTTCCTCCTCAGATCGATGGCCCATCGCCTGTAGTTGGCCCCGGGACGCTGGGGCGGCAGCACGCCGGCCTGTTCGAGCATCTTCCGTCGGAAGGTAGGCTGCTTCTTGAGCTGGCCGGTCGTCAGCTCGATGCGATGTCCACGGAATTCGACATGCCAGCGGATCCTCCCATTGCCGACATACTTTACCAATCTGTCGATAACGAACTCACCATCGGCAAGCATCACGCAGCCTTGGCTGATGCTTTCGACGATGAACTCGGTGTCAGTGACCATCAGGCGGCCTCATGCAGGATTCGTTCGCGAAGCGTAGCGACAGCGATGTGCCGGATTTATGCACCAGAAAAGTGTTCCGGTTCCGATTTTCGCTAAGGGACCATTTTCATTGAAAAATGCTTGGCTGGGGTTCCTGGAAGCTTTTCAAACTTTCTGGGTCGCGCCTCAACCTGAATTGCGGGTGCTTATGGACAAAGTAGGATACTAGATTCGGGTTTGTGAGGCATCGACTTCCTGGCGCGTTTGCCCACCTCATGTGCACGTCCGGAGGTATCCAAATGTGATTGGCAGCTTTGCGCCTCATCGGCCACTCAGCATCCCGTCGCACTGCCTGAAAGCGGACGTAGTCCGCAGCAGCTTGTAAGTCGCCTGCTCGACAGAGATCTGACCTATCAGTGTCCGCACCGCGAAGCCAAGCTCGGTGGATTTCCAAGCTCCACCTAAGGTTTGGTGGCCAATGCGGAACTTTTGGCAGGCCGAGAGCTTCTCCAAGCTCGAGACCACAGGAGGAACGAGTGGCCAATCTTGGAAGACTTGCGATCGCTATGCTGGGGGTCTTGGCTTATCAAAACCGCGACAAGATCGCAGAGATGATCCGTGGAGCGGGAGAGCGCGATGCAAACAATCCGCAAGGGGGGATACTGGACCAGGTGTCCAGGGGCGTTGCCGGCACCGCGCTTGGCGATATTCTCGACCGTTTTAAAAATGCAGGTGCTGGCCCGAAGGTGGACTCCTGGGTTGGCACCGGGCCGAACGAGCCGATCGAGCCTCATGAGGTGGAAAAGGCTATTGACGCGCAGACGCTGGAGGCACTTTCAGCGGACTGGCCTCTCGCGCGAAGAGCTCATTGCGAGGATCACCAGGGATCTGCCGGACGCCGTTAACCAGATGACCCCAAACGGCAAGCTGCCAGCAGATCACCGAACGAACGACTCGGTCGAGCCGACCCGACTAGACGACGTGCCACGGACCGGGAGCGGGACGCCGAAGCAATAGGAACAGGCTATGAGATATGGTCCCCATATTCTGCTGAGTTTACTTGTCACCATGGTGCCCACGTCGCTGCTCGGTGCTCAGGGATGGCAGGGCTTCGGGATCAAACATCTCGGCTTCGTGTTCGATGTCCCCCCGGGGTTTGTACTTACCCAGCGCTCCGACCAAGGGGCAGCCTTCGAGGGCAAAAACAAAGCGTTTCTCGCAGTATGGGGGGCGCAACTCGGCAAGGCGAGTTTTCGCACCGAGATAGAGCATCGCATGGCAGTGAATGAGCACGACGGCTGGAGGTTGACCTATAAGCGGGTGACGCCGCAATGGGCCAGCTATTCTGGGCTGAAGGACGGTCAGATACTGTATGTCCGCGCCGTCAAAGTATGCGAAGGCCGCGCGGCATTGTTTACGGCCACCTATAGTCGTGACGAAAAGCTCCCCTACGATCCGATTGTCGTTCGCATGGTAAGATCGCTAAGGGCCGATGGTTGTTAACCAACCAGTATACGACACGGCTGGATGGCGCTGCTTGCATGTCCTGCTGGTAGGGCATCGCATCGATCTCCAGAGGCCAGTCCGATCAAAGCGACGTCAACGGTTCTACGCCTCCTGGTTGTCCACGCTTGAGAGTCACGGCCCTGGACGCGACCGCTCGCCGGCGAGGCCCTTCGTTGCCGGCATCCGTCGAGACGGGTACGCGTGAGCACGGCATCGAAGCTCCAGGAACAAAGTGGTTCCGCTAATGTTGCGAGAAAAATTAGCGGAGACTAATATGAAATTCTTACCCGTTCTGGAACCGTGCGACACATGGGCGGTATTCGACACCACGAGCGACGAACCGGCCGAGTTTGCAGGTGAGTGCCTCATTGGTCTGACAAAGGCCGCCGCTATTTGGCTCTCGGCAAGAGCCAGCGACGATGAAAGAAGAAACCGTCGCCGGCATGCATCGAGCATCAGCGTACTGGGTAGCGGTGGGTTTCTTCAGCAGCAACCGCGTGAACAGTCGTGGGGGTGATGAGTGACGAGGCCATGGCCGCCGTATTGGCCTCACGCGATGATGAAGTGCAGGTCCTCGGTGTATTCGACGCAGCGAACAAGAAAGAAGCCGCCCTTGAACTTCGCCGTCTTGGAGAGGCAGTTCACTTTTTGGCCAACGCGTCGGTATTGGGCTACGACGTTCGTTCTGCGATAATCTTTCATGGAGTTGCGGGAGCGCCAAACTTGAGGGCGAAACAATGTGAGCAACTTTGGGCGAAACACGGCGCGCTGCTGGTAAAGTCGGACTGCAGTTCTTGAGGGGCGGCTTGTCGGTGACAGACTGGCCCGACTGTGTCTGCGAGTCCTAACGGCTGGCCCGGCCTCGCTCGATCAGACTGCTTTACGGATGACCGCCTTGAACGGATCCATGTGAGGACATCTGGCCGGATGCCCCGATCAACTTGACCTCAGGTCACTGGATGGACGATTGGGAACCGGCAGCGTGCTCGGGGGGAGAACGCGCCGGCGGCCGTATTGCCTCTCCCCAAAGCGCCTCATGGCGCCTGTGGCGTTCGCCAAACTCCGAGCCGCTTTTTGACTAGCCGGGTTTCAAGCTAAGACACTAGCCAATCACGGCATTTCTTCACGACCGCCAGAGCCATGCGAGAAGGACTGGATTTCATCCATGTCGATCTTCCCGTCACCGTTCTGGTCGATTGCAGAGAAGATTCTGCCGACAGCCTCCTGGACCTCGTTCTCGGACAGCGATCCGTCACCATCCGTGTCCAGAAGCGCCAGTACAAGTCGCATCCCGGTGCCGCGCATCATGCGAGGACCATGATTTCCGACCATTCCATGCTCACCGGCCGGGCCGCCATTGCGGTGCCGCTGCCAACCGTCTCGATGACGGGAAGCTTCCTCTTGACGGTTGTCACCCTCCTCTTGCCGATTGTTACCTTCGTTAGAGCTCCGATCCTGTTGCATTCTCTCCTGGACGGCTTGCTCAATCATCTGGCGAATCATTTCATGCGTCGGCCCACCCGTCTGTCCGCTCACATCCGGCAGTTGCCCAGCTCCGGGCTGTTGGGTCGCCGGGGTTGGTGCAGGTGTTCCGTTCGTCTGGGCGAGCGCAGGGAAGGCCGCGAACATCAAAGCGGCGGCCGCGGTGGTCGTGCAGCGTGGAAATCTCATGACAAGCTCCATTGGTTGGTCGTGGTCTGCCTCAAGCTGATTGGCTGGCCCCCAACTTGGAGTTCATTCCGATTGTTCCTCCCTGGAGATCGGGTCACGATGAAGTTACACGACTATGGAGTATGGGCTTCAACATACTGTGCCGACAGCAGCCGCACGTCATGGCCACGTGCAGTCAATTCTCGCCCAACAATGCAATGAGCTGCAGGCTTCGATCCCGACCAGGCAGCGTGGCAGGCCCTCGAAGAATGGCAGCACGCGCCCACGCGTCAGCTTCTTGCGAACGACAATCTCACCTCGTGGACTTGCGAATCGGCAGATGCGGCGGCCTCATGCGAGCCGGCCGGGGCGAAATCATCCGTAGGACATCCAGTTTGGCTGGGGAACCTGGATCTTCGGTAATCCGGCCGACGATGTGGTGACGCTGGAACCCTAACCGGCCGGATCCTCGACGCCGACCAGAAGCCCGCCGCTCGCCACGGCGGGCTTTTCACTTGCCTCGCCGTTCCCGTCATACTCGACCGGACCGAGGCGCTGCACGAAACCGAGAATTCATAATCTTGTTGCAGCGTAGGGAATGAACAAGAAAACGAAGATCATTTCTTATGCCGTGGTGCTGGCGTGCCTCGCCTTCGCAAGCTGGCGGCTTATTTTGCTTGTCTCGGCCGGCCAGTGGAAGGGAAGATTCGGCGGCTGGAGAGAATGTGAAACGTTTTGGTGCTATTCGACGGGCATGTTGTCTTATGCGAGCGTGGTTGCGTTCTGCCTCATCGCGCTCTACCTGTTGCGCTACCGCGAAAACTATGTCGCGAAGCTCTATCGAGACTACCACGAAATGAAGGGAAAGGGCTGATGCCCCGCGTGAGACATCCATTTGGGGTGTAACACCTAGCAATTTCTAATGTTCGCTAAGCAGCTGAAAAACAACGATTAAAGAGGTGTGGCTGGGGAACCTGGACAGAAATCCAACTCTCTATAAGCCGTTGAAACAAAACAACATATTGCATTCATTGACGTTTTCGGCATATATCTCCCCTATATTGGTCCCCTAGGTTGTAGGGGCAAACAGGGAACGAAAATGCCTCAAGTGTCCTACCTGAAGAAGCGTGGCGGCGGCGTCTACTACGCACAGATGGCCGTGCCGGTGGAGCTTCAGCCTATCGTTGGTGCAAAGATGAAGGAGCGCAGCTTGCGCACCAAAGACCCGCGCGAGGCGAAGCGGCTCATGATGCCGGTGATTGCGGAATGGAATGCGCGGTTCGATGACATTCGCGCTCGCCGGGCGCTTGCCGACTTGGACAAGGCGGATGCCGTGTGGAAGCACTACACCGGCACCCTCGACCGTGATGAGCAGGCCCGGCGCTCGATGCCGACCGCTGCCGACCTTGATGCGGCGACCGAACGGGCCGTCGAGCGCGTCCAGAGGGAAGGCATCGATGTGCGCGACCCGCTCGCCGCGCTCAACGCGAGCCTCGACGTGATGGTGCTGAAGCAGCGCCGGGCGCTCGACGCCTATGCCCGCCGCACGAAGCTCGACCACATGCGCAAGCATCTTGCGACCGGCGAAACCGCGCTGATCAACCATGAGGTTGACGCCTACGCCGCCGACAACGGGCTGATGATTGATACGCTATCCCCGGATCGTGGCGACCTCGCCGGCAAGATGATGCGCGCCGAAATCGAAGCCCTTGAGCGCACCCTTGAGCGCGACCGGGGAGATTATAGCGGCACCCCGCGCGACCCTATCGTGAAGCCCGCCACCGGCACGTCGAGGGAACAGGCAAAGCCGGGCGAAACCATCATGGAGCTTTTCGAGCAATACGCCGCCGAAAATCCGAAGGGCATCGCCACCGACACCATTGCACAGGCCCGGCGCGATGTTGGCAGCTTCCTCGACTATGCCGGCCACAACCTGCCGGCTCACCGGATCGACAAGAAGGCCGTCCGCGAGTGGAAGGCGCTCTTGATGAAGTTCCCGGTGAAGGCGACCGAAAGCAAGGAATTCGCCGGCAAGACCATCGCCCAAATCGTCCGGCATAATGAGAAGGTTGGCAAGCCGGTGATCACTCACCGGACGGTGAACCGCTATCTGTCCGGCTTCAGCGCCTTTTGCTCATGGCTGGTCAATCACGGCTATCTCGACCACAACCCGGCCGATGGCATGTTCCTCAAGAAGCCGAAGGACAAGACCACGGTTCCCTTCACGGCCGACCAGATGAACGCGCTGTTCAAGTCGCCGCTGTTCGCCGGATGCCAGAGCGCCGACGAATGGCGCAACGTCGCCAAGCCCGGCAACGTCATGATCCGCGATCACCGTTATTGGGTTCCGCTGATCATGCTCTACAGCGGCGCGCGGCCGGCAGAGATTGCGCAGCTTGCCGTCGCAGACGTGCGGGAGGAACACGGCCATTGGATTTTCCACATCACCGAAGAAGGTGACGGTGAAAAGAGCGTGAAGACGGCCGGTTCCATGCGCGTCGTGCCCGTCCACGATGAGCTTATCCGGCTCGGCTTCCTCAAGCATCACGACGCCATGAAGGCAAAGGGCGCGGCGCGCCTGTTCCCTGAAGCCGAGCGCAATTCGCGCGGGCAGATGATTGCGGAGTTCTCCCGCGAGTTCGGCCGCTATCTCACCCGGCTCGGAATGAAGAATGGGCGCGGCTTGTCGCTCTACAGCTTCCGGCACGGCGCGGCCGACGCCCTTCGCCGCGCCGGCCATCTGGACGAACAGTTCGGGTTCATCCTTGGACACTCCAGCGCCAGCATGACGGGCCGCTACGGCATCATGCCTCAAGGAATGCTTCAGCAGCGCGTCGAGCTTGTGAATTCGATCGCCTATCCTGGCCTGAAGATCGATCATCTTTACTGAACAAAATCCGCACATCGATCAATTTGCTTGATTTAAGGGATTCACAACAGAATCCGCCTGTGAGAGAATATATTCCTATTCGAGTTCTCTCACAGGTTTGGTTGCGTTGCGTAATGGGTTCGGCCGCGTAGTTAAGGCCCTCGGCTTCGGATCGGAACAGAAGGCTTTGCCCCTGTCCGATCCTGCCATCTTCGAACTGTTCGGCGTCATGCCGTCCGCGTCCGGCGTCACCGTGTCGGCTTCCACGGCCTTGCATGTGCCCGCCGTGCTTCACGCCGTCCGCCTCATTTCCGAAAACATCGGTGATCTTCCTTGCAAGCTCTACCGGGAGGAAGGTGACAGCAAGGAATCCGCCAAGGATCACCCCGGCAACCGCCTTGTGCATAGTCGGGCGAACCCTTGGACAAGTGCCGGCGAACTTCGCGTTGCCCTCACCATGGATGCGCTCATGCACGGCGCGGGCTATGCCGAAGTCGTGCGAGTCGACGATGGCCGGCCGTATCATCTTTTCCGCCTCACGCCCGGCACCGTCCAGCGCCGTATCGAGGATGACGGCGAACCCTATTACCTTGTCCAGCGCGAACGCGGCCGACAGGTGCGCTTGTCCTACCGTGACGTGCTCTATGTGCCCGCGTTCGGCGGCGTCTCGCCGATCACGCTTGGCAAGGATGCTATCGGCGTTGCCATGGTGCTTGAGCGCCATGCGTCCAAGTTCTTCGCTTCCGGCGCTCGCCCGTCCGGCGTCATCACCGACAAGGGCAAGATCACCGGCGACGCTGCCGGCGCTACTACGATCAACAACATCCTGAAGTCATGGCGAAAGTGGCAGGCGAACGATAACGGCGATCCGCTCATTCTCGACGCCGGACGCGAATATGCAGCGCAGACGATGCCTAGCACCGACGCGCAGTTCATCGAGAACCGCCTTGAGCAGATCAACGAGATTGCCCGCATCTTCGGCGTGCCGCCGCACATGCTCTATCAGCTTGAGCGCGCGACGTGGAGCAACGCCGAACAGATGGCGGCGAGCTTCCTTCAGCTTTGCCTTCGCCCTTGGCTCGACCGCTGGCAGGACGCTTATGCGACCGTCCTTCTGACCGAAGACGAACAGGACGACCTCTATTTCGAATTCGTCATTGACGACCTTCAGCGCGCCGACGCGGCGGGCAGGGCGGAAATCTTCGGCAAGCTTGTCGCCATGCGCGCCATGACGCCGAACGAAGTCCGCGCCGCCATGAACCTGCCGGCCATCGAAGGCGGTGACGAACTCGCCAATCCCTACACGGCGACCACGCCGCCGGCCGGGAAGATTCCGCCCGCCAGCAACGACAACGCCGACCCCGGCGAGGAAGCAGCCTAATGAAGCACACCGCCTTTTTCGGGGATGGCGAAAAGACCTTTGACCTCCCGGCCGAACAGATTCTTGAGCTTGAGCGGAAGACCGGCACGGGCGTCGGCACGATCTACAGCCGCACCATGACCGGACAGTTCCAGTTCGGCGACATCATCGAAGTGATCCGGCTCGGCCTTATCGGTGGCGGCACGTCGCCGAAGGAAGCACAGGCGCTTGTCGATGCCTACGCACGACCGACGCCGATCATCGAAGCGTTCCAGCTTGCGGCCGACATCCTTGAAGCCCGGTGGAGCGGCAAGGTCGAAGCGCCGGCACCCGACGCCCAGGACGAATTGCGACAGGCCGCCGCTACCGGCGACGCCTCGGCAATCCTCCGTGCCCGTATCGCCGAAGCCTATGCGGAGGATTACGCAGCATGAGCGAACGTCTCGAAATCAAGGCCGCGCTCACTGTTGACGATAGCGGCGAAATCACCGGCATCGCGTGGCCGTTCGGTTCCCCGGATCGTGTCGGCGACGTGATCGAAAAGGGCGCGATCACCGGCCCGGCCACGCTTCCCATGCTGTTCGCCCACGACCAGTCACAGGTGATTGGCGTTTGGGACAACATCACCGAAACCGCCGACGGCCTGACCGTCAAGGGCCGGTTGCTGGTCGATGACGTGGAACGCGCTCGCGAAGTGCGCGCCATGATCCGCAGCAAGGCCGTCACCGGCCTGTCCATTGGTTTCGTCACCAAGGCGAGCAAGCCCCGCCAGCGCGGCCGGACGATCACCGCGCTCAATCTTCATGAAATTTCCGTTGTCGCCGTCCCGAGCCATCCGGGCGCGCAAATCACCTCGATCAAGGCCGCCGATGGCACGGCAACTCAAAAGGAAAACCACATGGAAGATGAACTTGAGAATGCACCGGCCGGCAATGCCGATCCGGTGATTGAGAAGAAGGACTTCGACGCCCTCAAGGCTCGGCTCGACAAGCTGGAAGCCAAGGCCAATCGTCCGAAGGCGGCGAATGACAACCGTCAGCCCGCCGCCAACGACAACGATGAGCGCAAGGCGTTCGCGACGTTTGTCCGTTCCGGCGACGCCGGCGAAGTCAAGTCGCTCGGATATGCCACGCCCTCGACCGGCGGCATTCTGGCGCCGGAACAGGTTTCCGCGTCCATTCTTGAGAAGGTCGCGGAATTCTCGCCGGTGCGCTCGCTCGCGCAGACTATCAGCATGTCCGGCCCGCTGCTTCAGCTTCCCCGGCTGGTCGATGAGGTGACGGTCGGCGAGGTTGCCGAAACCGCTGCCCGGCCGGAAAGCGAACCGACCTTCGACCAGATCGACCTGAAGGCTTTCGAGATGGCCGTGATCGTCCCCGTGACGCGCATCCTCTTGGAAGATGCACAGATCGACCTCGCCGCCTATCTCGGCAACCACATCGCCCGGCGCTTCGGCCAGAAGGAAGCCGGCTGGTTTGTGAAGGGCAACGGCACGTCGCAGGCCGAAGGCGTTCTTACGTCGGCAGACGTGGCGGAAGTCGAGGCCGACATTGCGGCCGACGACCTCATTGACCTGTTCTACAGCATCAAGACCGCCTATTCGTCCAACGGCTCTTGGCTGATGAACCGCAAGACCATGGCGGTTGTCCGCAAGCTGAAGGACACCGACGGCAGCTACATTTGGCAGCCGGCGCTCACGGCCGGCCAGCCGCCGCTTCTGCTTGGCCGTCCGGTCTATGAAGGCGTGGACATGCCCGATCCGGTTGCCGGTAACAAGGCGATCGTCTTCGGCGACTTCGCTACCGGCTACGCCATCGCCGATCGCGTCGGTTTCGAGATCATCCGTGATGACCTCACCGGAGCCGCCAACGGCATCGTCAAGCTTCACGCTCGCCGCCGCGTCGGTGGCCGCGTGGTGATGGGCGAAGCCCTGACCAAGCTCAAGGTCGCGGCCTAATCGCCATGACCTTCGCCGCCCGCAACGATGAAATTGTGCTCGCGCTCGGTTCTCATGCTGCCGTGCGCTGCCGTGCATCGTTGCGGGCGGCTTCCCATTTCGTGCGCCTGGACGGCTTTGCCGATCTTCCCCGGCGCATCACCGAATTCCATCTCGGCACCATCCGCGACCTGATCACCGTCACGGCCACCGACCGGCAGGAAGCATCCGCGTTCCTCGACCAGATTGGCCGCACGCCTTTGCAGACTGTCGCCGATGCCGTCACCGTGCCGATGCTTGCCCTTGTCGCCGGTTTCGTCCCGGCATCCGATGACGATGCCAAGCCCGATCCGAAGGCCAAGCCGAAGCCTTGGCCGGACTTCTATCGTGAACACTTCCGTATCGCGACCGGCTGGCTTGGCTGGACGCCGGAAGCAGCATGGAATGCCACGCCGACCGAAATCAATGAGGCCGTCGCCGGCCTCTATGAAAAGCTGAAGGCCATTCACGGCGCACCTGAAAAGGACGCCGACCAGAAGCCCGACGCCTACAGCGCCGACCAGCTTCGCAAGATCGAGGAACAGGGCTTCGACCCTGCCTTTGACCGTGACGGCTTGCGCGCCCTCAAGGCCAATCTCGCGAGGGGTGCATGAGCCGCCCGCCGCACCTTTGCTCTTGCGGCCTTGTCGTCGCCTACGGCGCGCGTTGCGTGTGCCAGCGCCAAGCAACTCGCGAGCGCAATGCCCGCCACGATGCGCGCCGGCCGTCTGCCCGTGAACGCGGCTATGACGCCAAGTGGGACCGCGAGCGCGCCGCCTACCTCTATCTGCACAACACCTGCCGGCGTTGCGCCATGCGACCAGCAACCATCGTCCACCACATCATTCCGCACAGTGGCGACCGTTCCCTGTTCTGGAACCGCAGTAATTGGATGCCGGTGTGCCAGCCCTGCCACGATGGACCTATCCAGCGGCAGGAACGTGGCCGGAGGCACCGCCAATGACGCCCGCCGAACGTGCCCGCCTTATCGACAAGCAGGAGTTCGAGGCCGAATGCCGCGCCGTGCGCGAACGTGTCTTTGCCCGGCTTGGCGTCAAACAGCGTGAGGACCGCACCCATGTGTTGCACGCCATGGCGAAGCCTGTTCAGCCCGGACAATTCAAGCGTCCTTTCGAAGTGCAGCCTGCCGAACCGCCGTCGCATAAGCCGAAGCGGAATGGCCGGCCGCATACCGTTGCTGGCCGTTCCCTCACGCGCCGCCAATGGGCGGCCGAACTTGGGATCACCTACAACAACATGAATCAGGCCGTTCATATTCACGGCAGCGTCGAGGCCGTTGTGCGCCGCCGTTTAGGAGCTTCCGCCAATGGCTAAGCGCTATCGCTACAAGACCAAGCTCTACACCCTTGGACAACTTGCCGCCGTCGCATGTGTCTCGCGTGCAACCCTGTTCGCACGCATGAGGTATTACGGCTATTCCGTCGCCGATGCCGTGGAAACCCCGCCGTTGAAAAGGGGCAGGCCGTCGCGTCGTCTCGCCTATGCCGGCCGCGCTCTCACGGTTCGCGAATGGTCCGAATTGACCGGCGTTCCCGACAAGACGCTGGCAACGCGCCTCTATCACGGCTGGACCGTCGAGCAGACCCTTGCCACGCCGACGCCCGAACAGCGCAGGCGGGGGGTGGTCTCCAACTTTGAGACCTTGAGGGGGACCGGCGGGGGGAGGTTCCCACAAGAGAGTCCCGAAATAACTTTTTCAGAACAGGCCGAAAACGCATGAGCATCGTGACCCTTTCGCTCGCCAAGGCGCACATGAATATCGATGGCACGGCCGACGATGAGCTTATCACGCTCTACATCGGCGCGGCCGAACAGTGGCTTGGCAACTACACCGGCCGGCCGCTCGCCGACCTCGACCCGCTGCCCGACGACCTGAAGCTCGCGGTGCTGAAGCTGGTCGCGTTCTACTATGAGCAGCGCGAGGCCGTCGCCTTCGGCATCACCATGCAGATTGCGCCCTACGGCGTGACCAGCATCGCCGACGCCTACCGGGGAAGCTGGTTCGGCGACGATGGCGAGTAACGACAACGGCCTTGCCTCGACGCTCGCGGCCATCGAGCACGCCCGGAAGGCACCGCGCGCCGCCGTGCTGCCGGCGCTTCTGAAGTCGGCCGAAGAACTGGCAGCGGCGCAACGGGCGCTGGCGGAAACGTCTCGCGACACCGGCGCGCTGATCGACAGCATTGAGGTGACGCCGCCCGGCCACTCGACGCCGCCTTATTCTCAGCCCGGCGGAATGCGCGTGGCAGGTGAAACCGAAGTGCTTGTGACGGCCGGCAATGAGGACGTGCGCTATGCGCACCTTGTCGAGTTCGGCACGTCGAAGATGGAGGCCGAACCGTTCTTCTGGCCCGCCTTCCGTCTGCTTCGCAAGCGCCTTCAGAACCGTATCAACCGGGCGGCGAGGAAGGCCGTCAAGGATGCTTGGAGCGGCGGCCAATGATCGAACCGACCCTTGCCCTTCAGACTGCTATCCGGGCCGCGCTCATTGCCGCGCCGGCCGTCATCGCGCTTGTGCCTGCCGACAACATCCGCTCCGGCTCGACGCGGCCGGACAAGACGCCGTGCATCATCATGGCGAACGGCACCACGGCGTTGCACGGCCACGACTACACCGCTCAGCGGGCCGCATGGGTAAACCTCGACTTGCATGTGTGGACCCTCGACGCCGGGGAAGATGCCGCCAAGGAAATCGCCTTTGCCGTATCCAATGCCCTCGACCAGCGCTTGAGCATCGCGGGCGGCTATTGCGATCATTTCGAAGTCACCGGCGCGGTCTATCCGCGTGATCCCGACCCGGCCTACGGGCACGGCGTCCTGTCGGTGGAAGCTCTCATTCGGTGGATCATCTGACATGCGCGCCGGCAAGCTCGACCGCACCATTTCCATTGAGCGGAAGACCGAAACCGTGTCGCCGACCGGCGCGCCTATTGCCGCCTGGCTGAATACTGCCACGGTGCGCGCGGAGATCGTGACGCAATCGGCTTCCGAATTCCTGACCGGCTTCGGCGAGGCCGAAAGCGGCACCATCGTCTTCCGCATCCGCTACCTCGCCGGCATCACCACGGCTGACCGCGTGAGTTATGCCGGGCAGGTTTATGACCTGAAGGAAGTCACCGAAACCGGCCGCCGTCGCGGCCTTGAGCTTCGGGCGGTGGCTACCGGATGAAGCCTGTAGCCATCTTCCTCTATGAGCTTTCCGGCCAATCTGCCGAACCGTTCGCGGCGGCTGGGTGGGATTGCTATTGCATCGACATCGCGCACCCGGCCGACCGGAGCGACGGCAACGTGCATTTCATCCGTGCCGATGCCCGGCATTGGAAGCCTACGAAGGACATGGTGATGCGCTGCCGCTTCTTTGCAGCGTTCCCGCCTTGCGATCATCTTGCGGTTTCCGGTGCGCGCTGGTTTGCCGGCAAGGGCTTGCACAAGCTTTCGGAATCCGTCGGTCTTTTTGCCATCGCTGCCGAGTGGGCGGAATTCTTCGAAGTCCCGTATCTGATCGAAAATCCGGTTTCGACCATCTCGACCTATTGGCGGAAGCCGGATCATACTTTTGACCCTTGGCAGTTCACCGCTTGGGCGGCGAACGACAATTACACGAAGAAGACGTGTCTTTGGACGGGCGGCGGCTTCGTCATGCCCGAACCCCAGGCAACGTGCCAGTTGATCGATACTAGGCGGATTGTGGACACGAAGCGGGATGCAAACCGGGCAAACGTCCGTTCGGTGACGCCCATCGGCTTCATGCGCGCGGCCTTTGACGTGAATTTCGGCCGCAAGGCGCTTGCGGCATGACGCGCGGCCTGAAGCCCTCGACCATCGTTACCGGCACGTCGCCCGTGGCGCGCGTTCCGTCGGCGCCTGCCTATCTGTCGAAGGAGGCCAAAGCCGAATGGCGGCGCGTTGCACCGATCCTTGTGCGCGAGCGCAAGGTGCTCACCGTGGCCGACCTCGCCGCCCTTGAGAATTTCGTGATCGCCAGCGGCACCATGCGCGAGATGCACGTGCTGCTTCAGGCCGAAGGCTATGTGCTGCCGAACGGCAAGCGGCACCCGGCAGTCGGCATCCTCACCGCCATGCAGCAGCAACAGCTTCGGTGTGCCGGTGAGCTTGGCTTGACGCCTTCGGCCCGCTCGCGCGCCGCCATGATCGGCGGCGACGACGATGACGACGACAACCCGCTCGCGGTGACGTGATGGCGAGCACCTATCCCGCATGGATTTTCGACGGTTCCCCGATTGACGACCCGTTCGGCTATGGCGAGCGGGCGGTGACTTTCCTTCGCCGCCTGAAGCATCCGAACAGCAGCGCGCCGAAGTCGGCTTTCCAGCTTTACGATTGGCAGGAACGCATTATCCGCCGCATCTACGGGCCGCGCCACGCGGACGGCCGGCGCATGGTGGAAACCGTCTTTTGGATGATTCCCCGCGGGAACCGGAAGACCAGTCTCGCCGCGGCGCTGGCGCTGCTTCATACCATCGGCCCGGAGAAGGTTCCGGCCGGGCAGGTGATCTTCGCCGCGTCGGACCGCGAGCAGGCCGGCCTTGGCTTCAAGGAAGCCGCGAACATCGTGCGGATGGACAAGCGGCTTGTCGCCGCGACCCGCATCTATGACGCTCACAACAGCGCGAAGAAGATCGTCTTCAATGCGCAGTCCGTCGAGCTTCAGGCCATTTCCAGCGACGGCGCTGCGCAGCATGGCAAGACGCCGGCGTTTGTGCTGGTGGACGAAATCCATGTGTGGAAGGGCCGCGACCTTTGGGAAGCCCTGAAGTCCGGCATGGTGAAGACCAGCGGCACCCTCATGGTGATCGCCACCACGGCCGGGCGCGGTTCCGAAAACATCGGGTTCGAGCAGTATGACTATGCGCGGCGCGTGGCGCGCGGCGAGATCGTGAACCCGGCCTATCTGCCGATCATCTTCGAGGCCGCCAACGACAACGACTGGCAGGACGAAGACCTGTGGCACCGCGTCAATCCTGGCCTGAAGCACGGCTTCCCGAACCTCGACGCGCTGCGCACGGCGGCGAGGGAAGCGGAGCACCGGCCGGCCGACCGCCACGCCTTCAAGCAGTTCAACCTGAATATCTGGCAGGCGCATTCGCGGGATCCGTTGTTTGACATGGCGACCTATGACGCCGGCAAGATCCCGCTCGACCTCGCCGACCTCGCGGCGCTGCCGTGCTTCATCGGCGTGGATATGTCCGTCAACGGCGACCTTACGGCCGTTGTCGCGGCGTGGCGCGGCGATGATGGCACGATCTTTGTGCATCCGTGGTTTTTCGTTCCCGGCGACGACCTGAAGGGCCGCGCCGAACGTGACGGCGTGCCCTATGAGCAATGGCGTGACGACGGCCTGATTACGGTGATCGACGGCCCGGTGATCGAACCGGAGGAAGTCGAGAAACACATTCGCGAGATTTGCGCCGACAACGACAACGTGCGCGAGATCGCCTTCGACCCGCACCTTGCCCGCATGACCATGCAGCGCCTTTACGATGACGGCTTGCCGGCCGTCGAAATGCGACAGGCACCGCTCACCATGGGGCCGGCAATTGGCGTGCTCGAGCGCGTCGTGAATGGCCGGGCGCTTCGCCATAGCGGGCACCCCGTTCTTCGCCATCACTTCGATAGTGTCGTGGCGTCCCGCAACGACACCGGCCTTGTGCGGATGCACAAGGGCAAGAAGACCGACCGCATCGACGGCGCGGTGGCCGCCGTTATGGCCGTGGCGCGTGCAGCCGCAAACGACAACCGCAAGTCCATCTTCGACTTGCCCGAAGACGAATTCGACCGCGTTAGCGCGGAAGCAGCATAGGAACACCGGAATGTCCGACGATACTCAACGCCTTGTCGTTTCGCTTGAGGCCCGCCTCAACAAGTATGAGAAGGACATGGCGCGCGCCGGCAAGGCGACGAACGACAATTTCAAGCGCATGGAAGGCCGCGCCAAGCAGTTCGCCGATAACACCGAAAAGGCGCTCGGTAAGAGCTTCGGCGACCTCGCAGGCAAGATCGAAAGCGGCTTCGCACCCTTCCTTCGCGGCGGCGTGGTGTTCGCTGGCGTGGCCGGGGCTGCAATGGCCGTGAAGGAAATCGCCGACAGCATCGCCGAAGTGGACAGGGAAGCTCGCAAGGCCGGCGTGTCGGCCAAGACGTGGCAGCAGTGGAGCTATGTCGCCACCGCCACCGGCGCGAGCGTGGACGGGGTAACCGACGCGCTCAAGGAACTGAACATCCGCGCCAACGAATTCGCGTTGACCGGGAAGGGCAGCGGCGCGGAATGGTTCGTCCGGCTCGGCTACACCGCCGATGAGGTAGGCAAGAAGCTCGCCGACCCGAACCGCTTCCTTGATGAGATCATCGGCAAGCTTCAGAAGCTCAACGCCGGTTCACAGACGCGCGCCCTGGACGAACTGTTCGGCGGCACCGGCGCGGAGCAGCTTGCGAAGGTGCTCGGCCTGTCCGTCGAGCAAATCCAGAAGCTTCGCAGTGAGGCCGCGACCTTCACCGATGAGCAGATTGAGGCCGCGAAGAAGATCGACGCCGAATTCTCGACCATGTGGCGCAACTTCATCGTCTACGCCAAACAGGCCGCAATCGAAGGCGTCGGCGTGGCGCAGAAGATTTTCAAGACGCTCAACGGCGAATACCTGCCCGGCTACCAGAAGATGAAGGATGCGGAAGCCTATTACGCTTCCGACGCCTTCAGGCTGAAGCAGGCACAGAAGCAGCGCGAGCAGCTTTTGAAGGACATCGCCAATGTCGAAGCCGATCCGGCATTGAGCGGCGACGGCATGGGAACCCTCGACGCCCTGAAGAAGGAGCTTGAGGCCGTCGAGACCGAGATTGTGAACCTTGGCGGCGGGAGCGACCAGCTTAAGCAGGCGCTTAAGGAACTGTCCGATATCACCATGCAGGCGGGCGGCACGTTCAACAATAGCGCCGCGCAGGCCGCGAACTTCAAGGTGGCGCTCGCCGACCTGAAGAACCTCGTGCCGGAACTCAAGGCGGAGCTCGATGAGCTCGGCAAGCTCGACGCCATCGACGCGGCCTTTAAGAAGGCAGTCGGCAGCGCCACTACCATGTCGCAGGTTATGGGTGCGGTGGACATCGCGAACCGCGCGAAGACCATGGCGCGCTTCGGCAAGCACGACGATATTTTGAGTCTTATTCGCGCAACGGAGTCGGGCGGCAGCTACAACGCTACGCTCGACAATGGCCGGTGGACGGGCGGCGCACAGAACCTCACGGCCATGTCGCTCGACCAGATTCTTGCGCTCGGCGATCGGATGCGCACCCCGGAGAATCGCGCCCTTTATGGCGACGGCAAGGGTTCGTCCGCACTTGGCGCCTATCAGATCACCGGCGGCACCTTGCGCAGCCTTATGAAGGAACTCGGCTTAACCGGTGACCGGCTGTTTAATGAGGACACCCAGGACGAACTTGCCCGCGCGTTGCTTCGCCGCCGTGGCAACGATCCGGGGAACCTTCGCAACGAATGGGAGGGGTTGCGCCGTGTAGATGATGGCACGATCCGCGATGCCTATAACGGCACCCCGACCGCCGCGCAAAAGCTTCCGCCGACCGATGGGCAGCAGAAGCAGATTGACCTTGCTAGGCAGCAGACGGAAGTCCGCAAAAACCTGAATGCCACCATTCAGGAGGGGTTGGACAAGGCCCGTTTCGAGCAGCAGATTTCCGGAATGACCGCATCACAGAAGCGCGTCGAGATGCAGCTTTGGGAATATGAGCAGCAGGCTAAGCGCGCCGGCATCACGCTTACGGATGAAGAAATCCAGAAGATGCGTGAGAAGCTGGAGCTTACCGAAAAGCTCGATAAGGGGAACAAGCAGGCAGAACAGTCGCAGACCGCCTTACAGCAGGCCGGGCAGTTCTTCGCGCAGAACTTCACGTCGAGCTTGTCGGGCTTGCTCACCGGCACCACGACGCTCAATGAAGCGGTGCGCGGGCTGGTCAACAGCTTGATCGACGCCAGCTTGCAGGCGCTGCTTTTGGGCAAGGGGCCGCTTGCCGCCTTGTTCGGCACTGCGACGGGCGGCGGCTTGTTCGGCTTCCTCGGCTTCGCGGATGGCGGCTATACCGGTGACGGTGGCCGGACCCAGCCGGCCGGCATCGTCCACAAGGGCGAATATGTTATGTCCAAGCGGGCTACCGCTCGGATCGGCGTCGGCAATCTTGAGGCGCTTCACCGTGGCGCGCTGGATGGCTTCGACCGTGGTGGCTATGTCGGCAGCGCGCCGGCCGTGCGCCGCGCTCACATGCCGGCGAACCAGAACACGCCGGTTGCGCAGCCGATCCAGATCAATGCGCCGATCACGGTGAACGGCAGTGCCGGCACCCCGGCCCAGAATGAAGACCTTGCCAAGCGCATGTCCAAGCAGATGGAACAGACCATGCGCGGCGCGGTGGCGGATGAAATTCGTCGGCAGGCGCGGCCCGGCAATTTTTTGAACACCCGGAGCCGCTGATATGTCGATCCCGACCTTTGACCCGCCCGTCGGCCCGTCGCCGGGCACCGCGCACAAGCCGACCGTGAACCTTTGGGAAGCCGACTTCGGCGACGGCTATAACCAGCCGACGCCGAAGGGCTTGAACCATATCCGCCGCGCCACGTCGCTGAAATGGTCAGCGCTCACCTACGGGCAGATGCGCGACATCGTGGAGTTCTTCGAGCGGCAGGGCGGGAGCCTCCCGTTCTACTTCCGGCCCTACGGCGAGGAAGTCAGCCGGAAGTGGACTTGCAAGGATTGGAGTGCCACGGCCGACAACGGCGTGTGGAGCGTCACGGCCGAACTCTCCGAAAGCTTCACTCTGGCTGTTTGACTCAGGGAAGGCCGTGGAGAGGCTTCGGCTGCTTTCCGGTGTGCTCACCCATCCGGCACCCGTCGCGCGCGCTGGTGATTCTCTCTGCCCGTTTCTGGCGGTGGGCGGCATCGAGCGGAGCGAGTGGCCGGAACCTTGGCCACGTTCAACATGGGATAGCAAGGCTGGACGCGCCGCAGGCGCGGACGGCCGCAGCATCCCTTTCTTGATGCTGGTGGTTGCATCGCCGCACCCGGAGGGGTTCCGGCACAGGAAGACCAGAAACCCTAACCATCCTCCGGGATATCCCGCGAAGCGGTTCACCGGACGCGCGCGTCAGCGCGCGGCGAGCGCCGTCAGGCGCGAGCGTGTGCCGCATCTGACCTCTGGTGTGTCCGTCCACATTTCCGCGTCCAGTGTAAGGTGTATCTGTATACCTGCATATCTACGACTACACTACGAACCAAAATGTGGACGGACACCTGTTGCCAAAATGTGGACGGACATAGGAAGAAAATCCTTGCACGGCACGCGTTAACGTGTTAACGTGTATGGGTAAATCGGAGACTCTTTTATGAACGTAATGAAGCCGTCCACGAACGCCGTCCGCCTTGATCCTCGGCGCGTGGAACAGTTGAAGGCCATCGGCGCTAAGCTCGGCCTGTCCAATGCCGGTGTGATCGCTCGGATGATCCGCGAGCAGATCGAAGCCGGCGTGATCCCCGACGTTATTCCCGGCGTTACCGTGCGCCGCCTGGACGATGGCGTGCTTATTCAGATCGACGACAGTCAGCCGTCCACGGTCACCTTCGACACGGCCGGTAAGATCGTGGAAGCGCTGCGCAGCGTAGCGAACGGCGGCGGCGGGGTGGTGGAATTGCAGCCCTTCGACGCCAGCAAGAGCTTCAGCGTTGTGCGGCAGGGGACCGGCATCAAGTTTCAGGTGCCGTTCCATGGCCCGAATGCGCATCACTGGAACGACGGGCCCTCTTTCTCGCCTGACCTCGCCCGCGACCTCGCGGGAGTGATTGAACAGGCGGCCGGATGAAAAGACGCCCCGGCGGACGGGAATCAGCCGGGGCGAAAAGTTCTTTCTTCAACCATAAGCAGAATAGATCGATGGGCAGTGATAGTCAAGAAAATATGATCGATGGATGACGACCGCGTCCATGTTGAAATGCAGCGCGTGTTCGATGCCCTCGACGCAATCAAAGCACCGGGCGATCCCGAGCCGTCAACCGTCGCGGAGTTCGCCCGCACCCCGGAGACCCGGCAGGCCCTTAGTGACGTGTTGCCGCCTGACGAGCTTGAGGAACTTGGTCGCGACCTTGAGCGCCAAGAGGCGACCATAGACCGGCCGGCCACGCCCGATGTGGCGCTTCTAGACCTCGCCCGGCGCACCCGCGACGACCTGAAGGCCGATGCTACCGCGAACGGCTGGCAGGCACGGGCGCGCCGCGAGATCGACCAGCACCGGGCCGGCGTTGGCAAGGATGCCTACAATGAGAAGCGCCGCGCCGACTACGCAGACCAGAAGGGCAGTGCCGTGCGCGAGTATGAGAAGGCCACGCCCGAGCGCCGCAAGGAGCAATACAAGGCATCGAAGAAGAAGGCGCGCGCCGTCATGACGCCGGACCAGAAAAAAGCCGCCAACACCGCCCGCACCGAACGGCGGAAGGCGCACCGCGAGCGCCAGAAGGCCGAAGGTGCGGCAGCGCTCAAGAATGGCGCGATTTTCTGATCAATCGACCGCAGTCCAGTTGCGCGGTTGCTATAATGAAGATGCCGGGCGGTTTTAAGCACGCCCGACCCGGTAGGCCCCTCATGGTTTCAGTCTCCCATGAGGGGCCGATAGCGTCTCAGTTCCAAAATTTCTTTGAAATCTGCGTCGGCCCTGTCAAGCTAAGGCAGGGACGAATTTGAGGGCGGCCCGCATGCCTCTTAGACGCTATCGCGGAATATTCGAGCCCGCTGACCTAGACTTACTCCAGCGGGTGTTCGACCGGTTATGCAACGAACGTCATCTGGGCAAAAGAGACAAGGAACAGAGGGAAGCCCTCGCCCAGGAAGTCGTCACCGTCTTCGAGATCGGGGTTACGAACGAAGCGGAGTTGAGGCAGGCGCTTTCGAGGCATCACAAGACGCCTAAGTAAGTGCTTACTTATAATTAAAACAATGACTTAGAGGATTTTTCGCTTGCGCGGCGTGATTCCGCCGTGCGAATCTTCACCGCTGCTTGGGCAGCGCAGGCAACACCCTCAACATAGGAAACACTATGACCTCGCATTACCTTCCGCAGGACCAGTGGACCGCCCTTGTGGACGCGCTGGTTGAAGCTCGCGGCGACCACGATGCCCGGAACGCCGTAATCGTCGCCCTGGCTGAAGTCGGCTTCATCGTGCCGGACACCTGTCGGGAGGATGAACCGGCACCGCTGGCCGCTTGAAACAATTCGTGATCGCGACTTGATGCAGTCCCACAAGGCACATCGCTATAGGGCGAAAAGTAACGCCGCCTTAGAAGGAGAGACTGAAATGAACCTCAATCCCGCACTCGCCAAGATCGTCGCCGCCGCCAACACCAAGTATGAGGCCGCTATCGCTAAGATCGTCGCCGACGCTGAGGCCAATGCTGAGGCCAATAGCGAACAGGCCCGCGAGCTTTTGCTCAACCTGATTGGCAACACGCTTGAGCGCATCCACGCCACGCCGTCCGGTGAAGTGGTGGATTATCAGCAGGAGGCTACGGACCTTCTGGAAATGGTCGAGCGGTGGTGTCTATGGCAGCACGAAGACGGTTATCTGATCTTCCACAATCCCCGCGAGGGAGTGGTGACGCTGGAACCCTAACCGCCCGATCCTCGATGCCGACCAGAAGCCCGCCGCTCACCACGGCGGGTTTTTCATTCGCCGCCGTGCACCGGGCAATATCCACCGTCGAGATTCACCCATTCCTCGATAGTCCGCTGGATGCCGCCCCTTACTGACAGCGCGTTCCCTTCTTAGTGGTCGCACCACACCGGGGAGCGCCGTCCGTCTCTACCCAATCGAGATATTGTTGCCGGCTGACACCGAAGTGCTTTGCGGCGAACGAATCCCTATCTTCAATAAAGGCGGGCACGTCATTGGGCTCTAAAACAATCGTAGTGCTGCCTCCCGGCGCACGCACGTAGGACACAAAGCTAATGCCGGCCGCCCGCATCGCGGCGATTGTTTGCTTGTCCAACCTCACGGTCTTCTCCCCTAGCCATTTTTACCTACCGCTTAAAGTAGGTATCCTTCCAACTGTCAGTCTTCGGTAGCCCGCCATTCTCTGGGGGAAGGTGCGCCCTAGCCGCTGGACGCATGATCGACCATACGACAAAACCACCCAAAAGCATTCCTAAAACAAACTCCATATCCTCGCCTCCCACCCGAGCCTTAAAGCACGCAATCCGCCGACATCTTTTCAGCGACGTAATCACCAATCGAGATCATGGCCGGCGTCACGTCAAGCGTGCCGTCCTTCCGCCTGAAGGATAGCGTGTGGAACACCTGTGATCCGGTGTAGCCGCCGAAACTGTTCTTCGCATTGACCAGCCCGCAAATGGTGATGAGCTTTCCGCCTTGCGTGGACGTGGCGACGATGCTTGAGAACATGGCGCTGTTAGGGTCTTTCAATCGCGACTGGACGCCAGCTTTTACCATCGCCGTATCGGCAGCACTTAGTTGGACTGGCACCCTCGGCTTCGCCGGCTCGGCCGGCGCTTGATTAGTAGGCGCAGAAACGCACCCGGCGAGCACGAGCGCTGCCGCAACGATAGTCAGTCTTTTCAAGATAGTCCCCCAATGATGTTACCCAAGGGCAAGGAATCATAGGGCGGACTCCCCGTCAAGAGTCGGCGGGAACAGTGATTTCGTAGGGAGAACTCCCCTAGAAATTCCCCTAATTTGGTCCCCTAGAATCGCCTACATCAGGAAATTGAAATTCCCGTAACCTTTTGACTTTATTGAGAAAAAAAGACTTGGCTGGGGAACCTGGATTCGAACCAGGACTAACGGAGTCAGAGTCCGTGGGTCTACCGTTAACCTATTCCCCAGCAGGCGTGACTATCACTGTAAAAAGTGAAAACCGCGCGGGCTGAGCGGCTGAGCCGCTTGAGCGCTGCCTTGTAGCCGCCAGTGGAAAATAGTCAAGTCTGCTTTGCGGTTCAATTGCCAGGTTTCATCACCGGTTCCGAACACCAGCTTTTCCCGTGGCGTGCGAATCTCCAAGCCTCAGCTCTCCTTGCGGCTGAACTGCGAGCGTTCGAAGAACAGCACGATGCCCAGGCCCAGAAACAGCGGAACGATGAGATAAAACAGCCGGAACACCAGCAGCGCCGCCACCACGCCGACCGGATCCATCTCGGAAAGCCCGGCCAGGAACACCACCTCGAACACGCCGAGGCCGCCTGGCGCGTGCGAGATCTGGGCGACCGAGAAGGAGACCAGGAAGACGCCCAGCACGACGAAATAGCCGGGATTGTGCACCTCGGGCAGGGCGAAGAAGATGATCGCCGCGGCCGCGAGCAGCTCGATCGGGCCGATCAGCAACTGCCTGGCGACGATCGGCAGCGCCGGATAGTGCAACTGAAACCCGGCGATCCTCAGCGGGCGCAGGTGCAGCCAACTGCCGAATACATAGGCTGCGATGAGGACCAGCATCGCAATGCCTGCCGCCTCCGACAGGCCGTGATGGGCAATGCCGGAAAAGCGGTCGATGATCCGCGGCTCGAACACCAGCACAAGGCCGGAGGCGAGTAACGTCGACAGCACGAAGGTTATCCAGCAGATCGCCACCAGCACGCCGACTTCCTGGCCGGTCAGCCCCCTTGTGCCGTAGGCACGGTAGCGAATGACGGCGCCGGAGAACACCGAGCCGCCGATATTGTGCGACAGCGCGTAGGTGGTGAAGGAGCAGAGTGTCACGAACAGCCACGACACCTTTTTGCCAATATGCAGCAGCGCGATGTGATCGTAGCCGGCTAGCGCGGCATAGGCGACGACTGAGCTCAAGCCCGCCAGCATCCAGCCACGAGTTGGAATGGCCGCCAGCCCATCCCAGACGTCGTCGAGCGAGATGCCGCGCAATTCATGCCAGAGCAGCAGCAGCGAGAAGATCACCGCGCCGATGCCGACGACCGGCCAGAAATAGCGTTTCCAGTTCATTGCCCGACTGCCATGCGTTGCGTATCCGCTTCCTTTCCGTCGAGAGGCCGTCCGCCCTGGATTCCCCATTCATTTCAGAGATGCCTCATTGAAGCCGGCTATTCAACCGCGAACACTTGTCGCGCCTGACGCCGTCCCTGTTTGCCGCGCGCCGCGACGGTGTTTCGCTACTAGCCCAGCCTTGCCGGTACATTACGCCAGGGCAAAAACAAGCCCGCGCACCCGGTCGGCAAAATTCAGCGTGCGGCTCTTGGTGATCGGGCACGGCACTGTTAGTCTGGCGACAACTTGAAACATGCCAAAGCGCCTGCTGCGTCCTTCACCGGTTCGCGCGGCGCCGGAAGGAACGACAGTGGAAGACCGCGACACCGGCGCAGGCGCGCCGGAGGTGGGCGCGTCCAGCGCTTCCCTGGGGCCATCAGGCCCGGGGACAGCCGGTTGGCAGCAACGCCGCCCGACGGAGCCTCGCTCCGTGAATGGGCAGGCTGGCGACGCGACCCAGAAGGGCAAGCCCAAGAAACGGCGCAAGCGAAGGCGTGGACGCAAGGTTTTTGCGCGTGACGAGGCGCGCCCAGGGGACAATCAATCGCCGGTGCAAGGCAAGGCTCATGTTGCGGTGGTGGATTTGAAGCCTGTTGCCGCGGCGACAATCTCGCCCGCCGCTTCATTGCCTCGCCCCGAACAAGGCCACCGCCGGCCGCCGGTGCACGAGCTTCCCGTCTTCGCCGCGCTGGACCTCGGCACCAACAATTGCCGGCTGCTGGTCGCCGTTCCCACGCGTCATGGCCAGTTTCGCGTCATCGATGCCTTCTCGCGCATCGTCAGGCTGGGCGAGGGGCTCACCGCCAATGGCCGGCTCGGTCAGCCGGCGATGGACCGCGCGGTCGAGGCGCTGAAGGTCTGCGGCGATAAATTGCGCGGCCGCAAGATCAGGAAAGCAAGGCTGATCGCCACCGAAGCCTGCCGAACAGCCGAAAACGGCGTGGAGTTCCTCGATCGCGTCGAACGCGAAGCCGGCCTGAAGCTCGAGATCATCGACCGCCAGACCGAAGCCCGTCTCGCGGTTTCCGGCTGCGGTTCGCTGGTCGAGCGTGACACGCAGGGCGTCGTCCTGTTCGACATCGGCGGCGGGTCTTCCGAGATCGCGCTGATCGATCTCACCGGCCGCCGTTCGCCGCGGCTGGCCAATCACATCGTCTCGTGGACGTCGCTGCCGGTCGGTGTCGTCTCGTTGGCGGAACGCTTTGGCGGCCGCACCGTGACGCGCGAGATATTCACCGCCATGGTCGACGACGTCGCCGGCAGGCTGGCCGCTTTCGATGGCCGCGATCGGTTGAGCCATCTCAAGGCCAGCCCGAATTTCCATCTGCTGGGCACTTCGGGCACGGTGACGACGCTGGCCGGCGTCCATCTCGACCTCGAACGCTACGACCGCCGACGGGTCGACGGCCTATGGATGGACCGCGACAGCGTCGACCGCATGGTGGAGAAACTGGTCGGCTGGGACTTCCAGCAGCGCTGCGCCAACCCCTGCATCGGCGCCGACCGCGCCGATCTCGTGCTGGCCGGTTGTGCTATCCTCGAAGCGATCCGCGCCGTCTGGCCCTCGGAGAGGCTGCGCGTCGCCGACCGGGGCTTGCGCGAAGGAATATTGAGTGAGCTGATGGCCGATGACGGCGTCTGGCGCAATGACGGGCGTGCTAGGGCATCATGATCATGCTCAAACAAGAAATCAGGCAATGACGAAGAAACCGGAAAAGCCAGGGTCCGCCAGCATTCGCGTGCTGAAGACGCGGATCAAGAAGAAAAGCGGTCTGAAGGAATCGTCGCGCCGCTGGCTGCAGCGCCACATCAACGATCCGTATGTCCAGCGCTCCAAGGCCGACGGCTATCGCTCGCGCGCGGCCTACAAGCTGATCGAGATCGACGACAAGCACCACCTCTTGAAGCCCGGCATGAAAGTAATCGATCTGGGTGCCGCCCCCGGCGGCTGGTGCCAGGTCGCGGCCGCGCGCACGAAATCGACGGCCGAAAACCCGCATGTCATCGGCATCGATTATCTCGAAATGGACGCCGTGCCCGGTGCGCCGGTGCTGCTGATGGATTTCCTGGACGCCGACGCGCCGCAAAGGCTGGCCGAGGCGCTGGGCGGGGATCCGGATGTCGTGCTGTCCGACATGGCGGCGCCGACCACCGGCCACAAGCGGACCGACCATATCCGCACCATGCATCTGTGCGAGGTGGCGGCCGATTTCGCGCTCTCGGTCCTCAAGCCGGGCGGCCATTTCCTCGCCAAGACCTTCCAGGGCGGCGCCGAAAATGAGTTGCTCTCGATGCTCAAGAAGAATTTCCGCTCCGTCCATCACGTCAAGCCGCCGGCCTCACGCGATGAATCAGTGGAGCTCTATCTGTTGGCCAAGGATTTTAAGGGGCGAGAGTCCGGTCCGCCGCCAGGCGGATCGGAACGTCCAGTGGACGTTCCGAAGGACTCGAGCGCCCCGAGCCATAGCGAAGGGCCGGGGGACGCCGACGGCTGAAAGGCCAGCTCCCCGCCGGTCCGCCGCCAGGCGGATCGGAACGTCCAGTGGACGTTCCGAAGGACTCGAGCGCCCGGAGCCATGGCGAACGGCCGGGGACGCCGCGGCTGATCGCTCTACGGCGACTTATCACTCTCCCGGCGATCTGACGGGTTCCAGCGTCTTCGGCGTCGTCAGCCGGCCATGGCCGGAGACGGCGTTACCGGCGTCGGGCGCCATCCGCATGAACGACAGCGACGCCGCCGCCGACACCGCCGCCACGATGAAGAAGGCGGTATGGAAGTCGCGCAGCGTCAGCGGGCCGCCATGGATCGAGGTCGAGACTTCCAGAATGCCGCCGGCGAGCGCCACGCCGAGCGCGATCGAGAGCTGCTGGAACACCGCCGTGATCGGCGTTGCCTTGCTGGTATCCTCGGCCGACACCTCGGCATAGGAGAGCGCGTTGACGCCGGTGAAGAACATCGAGCGGATGAAGCCGCCGACCAGCAATATGGCCAGCATCAGCGCATAAGGTGTTTCAGGGGTGAAGAGGCCGTAGATGGCGATCGATGCGGCAGCGACTAGCGAGCCGACGATCAGCACGCGGCGAAAGCCGACAACGCGGAAGATCAGCGCGGTGACGAATTTCATGCCGATGGCGCCGATCGCCGAGACAAAGGTGATCATGCCGGACTGGAATGGTGTCAGCCCGAAACCGATCTGGAACATCAGCGGCAAAAGGAACGGCACGGCGCCGATGCCGATGCGAAACAGCGAGCCGCCAAGCACCGACGACCGGAACACCTGGTTACGGAAGAGTTCGAGCGCCAGCAGCGGATTTTTGGCGCGGCGCGCATGCATGAGATAGAGCGCGCCCGACAGCAGTCCCACGGCGATCGTGATGAAGCCGGTCGCCGGCGGCAGATAAGGCAGGCTGACCACCGACAGGCCAAAGACGACGCCTGAAGCGGCCAGCCCGCTCAGGACGAAACCGACGAAATCGAGCGGCGGCGTCTCGGTTGCCTCGGTTTCCGGCAGGAAGCGAGTGGCAAGCCAAATGCCGATCAGGCCGATCGGGACGTTGATCAGAAAGATCCAGTGCCAGGTGAAGTAGGTGGTGATGAAGCCGCCGATCGGCGGACCCACCAGCGGCCCGACCAGCGCGGGAACGGTCAGCCACGACATGGCGGCGACCAGTTCGCTCTTGGGCGTGGCGCGCACCAGAACCAGGCGCCCGACCGGGGTCATCATGGCGCCGCCAATGCCTTGCAGGAAACGCGCGACTACGAAGGCGGGCAGCGAACCGGAGAGGGCGCACGCCACCGAACCGGCAATGAACACTGCAATCGCGGCACGAAAGATGGTCTTGGCGCCGAAGCGGTCGGCCATCCAGCCGCTGATTGGAATGAAGATCGCCAGCGACACCAGATAGGCCGTCAGCGCCAGTTTGAGCGCGATCGGGCTGGTGTGGATGTCGATGGCGATCGCCGGCAGCGATGTCGCGATGACGGTCGAATCCATGTTTTCCATGAAGAGAGCGACCGCCAATATGAGCGGAATGGTGCGGTTCACAAGACGCGTCCGGACTGATTCTCTGTCGTCGGCTGAGGCAAGCCGGCACGCAGGGCGGTTATCACGGCCAGAGGGTGATGTCGTGTTAAATTGCTGTCACTTTTGTGCGACTGCAAGGATGCGGCCTTTCGCTTTGGCATGCCCCATGCCGGCAGAGATCCCTGCCAGGCAAGGGACACCTTGCATGGAACGACACACATCATTATTGTAGTGAATATAACTACTATGGGGACATTGCCATGGAAAAAGGTGTTTCGGCGGCCGATGCCAATCGCAGGTTTTCTCTCCTACTGCGCGGCGTTCGCGAAGGACAAAGCTACGTGGTGACCAGTCACGGGCGTCCGGTCGCTCGGATCGTGCCCGCGGATCATCAGGAGGGTGTGGCTGCCCGATCGCGCGCGGCGTTGTTGTCGCGCCTTGAGCGCCAGCCTGTCATGAATGCCGGGCAGTGGACGCGCGATGAGCTTTATGAGGACGAGCATTGAAGATCGCGCTCGATACGAATATCCTTGCTTACGCGGAAGGGGTGAACGGTGCGGAGAAGCGCGACATCGTTCTCGAATTGCTGCGCGATCTCCGGCAAGATGACGCGGTTATTCCTGTTCAGGTTCTTGGTGAACTCTTCAACGTTTTGGTCCGCAAAGCAGGAAGACCGCCCCTGGAGGCACGGGATGCCCTTCTGAGCTGGAGCGACGCATTTTCCGTTGCCGCGACGACGCAGGACGTGATGATGATGGCCGCTGATCTGGCTACCGATCATCGACTCAGCATTTGGGACTCGGTCATTCTCTCCACGGCCTCGCAAGCTGGCTGTCGGCTGCTGGTCTCGGAAGATCTGCAAGACGGCTTCACATGGGGCGCGGTCACTGTCGTCAGTCCCTTCGCAGCGCCGCGTCACCCATTGCTTGATGCTCTGGCGGGGAAGTCTGGCGACTAGAACGCGGAACGACGCAACGATCGGCTTTTCATCCGTCCCGCGACGTGTTACCAGCCACCGCCAATCCTGAAAGGGAATAACGAGTCGGCGCTGTCCATTCTGGTCCAGCGCTTTTTCGCATTCAAAGGGCTGGCCATGGCAAAAATCATCGAAACGTCCACCGGCGCACTGGCGCTGACCTTTGACGACGTGCTTTTGCAGCCCGGTCATTCCGAGGTCATGCCCGGCCAGACCGACATCCGCACCCGCATCGCCGGCGACATCGATCTCAACGTGCCGATCCTGTCGGCAGCGATGGACACGGTCACCGAGGCAAGGCTTGCCATCGCCATGGCGCAGGCCGGCGGCATCGGCGTCATCCATCGCAATTTCTCGCCCGCCGAACAGGCCGAGCAGGTGCGGCAGGTCAAGAAATTCGAATCCGGCATGGTGGTCAACCCGGTCACGATCGGGCCCGACGCCACGCTCGCCGACGCATTGTCGCTGATGCGCACCTATTCGATCTCGGGCATTCCGGTGGTCGAGAATGGCGGCGCCGGTGGCCACAAGACCGGGCGGCTGGTCGGCATCCTGACCAACCGCGATGTGCGCTTCGCTTCCGATCCGGCGCAAAAGGTCTACGAATTGATGACCCGTGAGAACCTGATCACGGTCAAGGAGAACGTCGACCAGGACGAGGCCAAGCGGCTTCTGCACCAGCACCGCATCGAGAAGTTGGTGGTGGTCGACAAAACGGGCAATTGCGTCGGGCTGATCACCGTCAAGGACATCGAGAAGTCGCAGCTCAACCCGCACGCCACCAAGGATGCGCAGGGGCGCCTGCGCGCCGCGGCCGCCACCAGCGTCGGTGATGACGGCTTCGAGCGCGCCGAGCGTCTTATCGAGGCCGGCGTCGATCTTTTGGTGATCGACACAGCGCATGGCCACTCGCAGCGCGTGCTGGACGCGGTGACGCGGGCGAAGAAGCTTTCCAATTCCGTGCGAATCCTGGCCGGCAACGTCGCCACCGCGGAAGGCACGCGGGCGCTGATCGACGCCGGCGCCGACGCCGTCAAGGTCGGCATTGGTCCGGGCTCCATCTGCACCACCCGCATTGTGGCCGGGGTCGGCGTTCCCCAGCTTTCGGCCATCATGTCGGCGGTCGAGACGGCGCACAAATCAGGCGCCTCGGTGATCGCCGACGGCGGCATCAAATATTCCGGCGATCTCGCCAAGGCACTCGCCGCCGGCGCCAGCGCCGCCATGATCGGCTCGCTGCTTGCCGGAACCGACGAAAGCCCGGGCGAGGTCTATCTGCACCAGGGCCGCTCCTTCAAGGCCTATCGCGGCATGGGCTCGGTCGGCGCCATGGCGCGGGGCTCCGCCGATCGCTACTTCCAGGCCGAGGTGCGCGACACGCTGAAACTGGTGCCGGAAGGCATTGAAGGGCAGGTTCCCTATAAAGGACCTGTGTCTGGCGTGCTGCACCAGCTTGCGGGCGGGCTGAAAGCCGCTATGGGTTATGTTGGTGGCCGCGACCTTGCCGATTTCCGCGACCGCGCCACCTTTGTGCGCATATCCAACGCCGGACTTCGTGAAAGCCACGCCCATGACGTCACGATTACCCGCGAAAGCCCCAACTATCCCGGCGGAGCCTGATTCTTCCGGACTTTGGGCGAACTTGACCTCCATGGTGCTGCGCTTGTCGCGCCATGTCGGGGCGTTCTGCTTCCTCTCGGCGGCGGTTTTTGTCGCCATGACAGGGATGGAGTTCTTCTATTTCCGTCGACTGAGCGGGGGCCTGGCCTCGCTCGACATGCGCTATTTCGGATTCACGCCCGACGAAGGCATGGCCTGGCTTACGGCGCTTGGCCGGCGCGGCAGCGAGATCATCCTAGTCTGGCACTACCTGACCTTCGATCTTCTGTTTCCGGCGCTGTTGTCGCTGACGCTGGTCAGCCTGATCCTGGCAACTGGCCGGCGCCTGAAGAATTTCCGCGTGCTGCCGGCGCAGATGCAGGCGGTCTTCGCGCTGGTCCTGGTGCTGCCCTATACGCTCGCCGACTACGCCCAGAACATCGCCGTGGCGCGCCTTCTGTCCGATTTCCTCTACGCCAATCCGGACTCGCTGTCCTTTGCCTCGGCGCTGATCGTCACCAAATTCGCGCTTCTCGCCGTCCCGGTCATCGTCATTGCCGCTTTCTGGCTGGCAGGCCAAAGACGTCGGAGTTGAAGCGGAGCAGGGCAGGGGCGGCTTCATGAACCAGACCACGATCTTCTGGCCTGTGCTGGCTCATGTGCTGCTGATCTACATCGTCTATATCGTCATGGGCCGGCGCCGCTATGTTGCTGTCAAGTCGGGTGAAGCCAAGGTCGGCCAGTACAAGGTTCGTTCGACCGAGCCGGCCTCTACTGCCACCGTCGCGAACAATTTGATCAACCAATTCGAACTGCCGGTGCTTTTCTACGTCCTGTGCCTGACACTGCACATGACCAACGGCGTCAATTACATCACCCTCGCACTGATGTGGATTTTTGTCGCGTCGCGCTATTTTCACGCCTGGTTTCACCTGACCAGCAATAAGCTGCTGGTGCGCAACCGCTCCTTCGTGCTGGGCGCGGTGGTGCTGGCGCTGGGCTGGATCTGGCTGGCCCTGCACTTGCTCGCGATCGTATGAGCTGCGCCAATCACATTCTCCAAAAGGGAAGGGGAAAGGCCGGCGCCTATAGATCGAACACCGCGATCTTGCGATTGTCGAACTTGATGCCGATCTCGCCGCGTACCAGCTTCAGCGCGTGTTCGCCGAACACGGCGCGCCGCCATCCTTGCAGCGCAGGCACATCGGCATCCTCGCCCTCGGCGGCGATGCGATCGATGTCATCGCTGGAGGCCAGCACCTTCGAGGCGACGCCCTGTTTTTCGGCGACGATCCTGAGCAGGACCTTCAACAGTTCCGCGGCCGCATTCGAGCCCTCGGGCGGCTGGAAGTTTTTCGGCAGTTTCGGCATCTGCTCCTTGGGCAGGGCGAGCGCGGTGTTGACCGCGCCGAGCAATGCCGTCGCCGTCGAGGAGCGTTCCCATCCCTTGGGAGTGGTGCGCAGCTTGGCAAGGGCTGGCGCATCGCGCGGTCCTTGCTGTGCGATCTCGTAGATCGCGTCGTCCTTGAGCACACGGCCGCGCGGCACGTCGCGCTCGCGCGCCTCGCGTTCACGCCATGCCGCCACGGCCTGCACGATCGCCAGTTCCTGGGGCTTGCGAAGCCGCATCTTCAGCCGCTTCCAGGCATCCTCGGGGTGCGGATCGTAGGTCTCGCGCGAGGTCAGGACATCCATCTCCTCATTCAGCCAGTGGGCGCGGTTTTCCCGCGCCAGCTCGGCGTTGAGGTGCTGATAGACCTCGATCAGATGGGTGACGTCGGCCAGCGCGTAATCGAGCTGCTTGTCGGACAGCGGCCGATGGCGCCAGTCGGTGAAGCGCGACGACTTGTCGAGGCGCGCCCCGGTGATGCGCTGTACCAGCTGATCGTAGGAAACGCTGTCGCCGAAGCCGCAGACCATCGCCGCCACCTGGGTATCGAACACCGGGTGCGGAACGAGGTCGCCGAGATGGACGATGATTTCGATGTCCTGGCGCGCCGCATGGAAGACTTTGACCACCGCTTCGTTGGCCATCAGCCTGAAGAAGGGTGCCAGATCGATATCGGGCGACAGCGGATCGATCAGCGCCGTTACGCCGGGAGCGGCCATCTGGATGAGGCACAGGATAGGCCAGAAGGTCGTTTCACGGATGAATTCGGTGTCGACGGTGACGAAATCCGACTTTTCGAAAGCGGCGAGAACGGTCTCGAGTTCTTTCTGGGTGGTGATGACGTGCATCAAATCGCTTTTGGCAGGAGTAGGGTCTTCCTAGATTTCAGCCGGGAAGGCTTTCGTCAAGCGCCGGTATCGGCGTCGTGACGCGGCTGGGCCGCCGGAATCGCCGTTTTTGTCACTCGGCCGAGCGAAACTGGCCGAAATTCACAACAGGTGCGGCGAAGCGACAGCCTTGGCCGCAGGAACATTCCCCGCCGGATTGAGTCTCCGCCGGGAGGCGGTCATTCAATCTGCGTCGACGTTCAGCGCTTTCATCGATGCCGCATACGTGACAAACGCTTCGATATTTTCTTTGGGATAGCCAAGAAGTGTGCCTTCCAGTCTCGCCAGATCATTTGACGTGAAGACGCCAAAGGCCTCTCCGCTCCGGCACATTCGAGAGATCAGCAGGCTGAGCTTGCAGCGCCATTCCTCGGTCGGCAGGCAGTAGCGACGCTCTTCGATGGAGGTTAGGGTCGACATAGGTGAATTTGAGAATACGCCCTTCATCGACGAAGGGCTTGAATTGCGCGTCGCCAATGTCTTCGGCGTCCATTCCCGCTTCCGCCGCGAACAAGGCCATCGGCTTCATGCCGCTGAGCATCAGTTCCAGCTCGCGGTGGTTATGTGGCCTAATGCCGGATGGGAGCGTGCGTTTTGGCATCGGGCGTCTCCGGATTGTGTCGAGGCGGTATCTTCACAAGAAACGCGTTTTCAGGCAATGCCGCTCAAGGTCCGGCGATGGCCCAAACCATCCGCTTGCCTTGACAAAGCCGGCCTCTCATGCGCTTTTCGCGCCAATTTCGAGCCGGGCCTCAGCCCGCACCCCAGCATCCGGACTTTATCCATGACCATGCACCGTTACCGCAGCCATACCTGTGCCCAGTTGCGAAAGAGCGACGTCGGCAATTCCGTTCGCCTGTCGGGTTGGGTGCATCGCGTGCGCGACCATGGCGGCCTGCTGTTCATCGACCTGCGCGACCATTACGGCCTGACCCAGATCGTCGCCGATCCCGATTCGCCCGCCTTCAAGGTCGCCGAGACCTTGCGCGGCGAGTGGGTGATCCGCGTCGACGGCGAGGTCAAGGCGCGTTTGCCCGAGACCACGAACGCCAATTTGCCGACCGGCGAGATCGAGATTTTCGCCCGCGAGATCGAGGTGTTGTCGGCGGCCAAGGAATTGCCGCTGCCGGTGTTCGGCGAGCCCGATTATCCCGAGGACATCAGGCTGAAATACCGCTTCCTCGACCTGCGCCGCGAGACACTGCACAAGAACATCGTGGCGCGCACGAAGATCATCGCCGAGATGCGCAAGCGCATGGGCGAGGTCGGCTTCACCGAATTCTCGACGCCGATCTTGACCGCCTCGTCGCCGGAAGGCGCGCGCGACTTCCTGGTGCCGTCGCGCATCCATCCCGGCACCTTCTACGCGCTGCCGCAGGCGCCGCAGCAATACAAGCAGCTGATCATGGTGTCGGGCTTCGACCGCTACTTCCAGATCGCGCCCTGCTTCCGTGACGAGGACCCGCGCGCCGACCGCTTGCCCGGCGAATTCTACCAGCTCGACCTCGAAATGAGTTTCGTCGAGCAGGACGACGTGCTGTCGACCATGGAACCGGTGATGCGCGGCGTCTTCGAGACCTTCGCCAATGGCAAGCCGGTGACGCAGAAATTCCAGCGCATCCCCTATGATGTCGCCATGCGCAAATACGGCTCCGACAAGCCGGACTTGCGCAACCCGATCGAGATGCAAGCCGTCTCCGACCATTTTCGCGATTCCGGCTTCAAGGTGTTCGCCAACATCCTGGCCAACGATCCGAAGGCCGAGGTGTGGGGCATTCCGGCAAAGACCGGCGGCAGCCGCGCCTTTTGCGACCGCATGAATAGCTGGGCGCAAGGCGAGGGCCAGCCGGGGCTGGGCTACATCTTCTGGCGCAAGGAAGGCGACAAGCTCGAAGGCGCCGGCCCGCTCGCCAAGAACATCGGCGAGGAACGTACCGAGGCGATCCGCCTGCAGCTCGGCCTTGCCGACGGCGACGCCGCTTTCTTTGTCGCCGGTGATCCGAAGAAGTTCGTGTCGTTCGCCGGCGCGGCGCGCACCCGTGCCGGCGAGGAGCTGAACCTCGTCGACCGCGAACGCTTCGAACTGTGCTGGATCGTCGACTTCCCGTTCTTCGAATGGAACGAGGAGGAGAAGAAGATCGACTTCGCCCACAACCCGTTCTCGATGCCGCAGGGTGGCATCGACGCGCTGAACGGCGAGGATCTGCTCGGCATCAAGGCCTTCCAGTACGACATGGTCTGCAACGGTTTCGAGATCGCCAGCGGCGGTATACGCAACCATTTGCCCGAAACCATGGTCAAGGCGTTCGAGACGGTCGGGCTCGACCGCGCCACGGTCGAGGAACGCTTTGGCGGCCTCTACCGTGCCTTCCAGTATGGCGCGCCGCCGCATGGCGGCATGGCTGCGGGCGTCGACCGCGTCGTCATGCTGCTGGTCGGCGCCAAGAACCTGCGCGAAATCACCATGTTCCCGATGAACCAGCAGGCTTACGACCTGTTGATGAACGCGCCGTCGGAAGCCTCGCCGCAGCAGCTTCGCGATTTGGCGCTGCGCGTAGCGCCGGTGAAGAAGGACTGACGGGTGCAACTGCCCTTTCTCCCCGTCACTATACGGGGAGAAATGTCCGGCAGGACAATGAGGGGCAGCGCGGGCTGGCGATTTGCGAGCGATCGTAGCAGCCGAGGCCTTCTGACAGGCAATCGTTTCAGACTGGAATTCATATTCGCAAGCGTCGGCGCTGCCCCTCATCCGCCTGCCGGCACCTTCTCCCCGTATAGTGACGGGGAGAAGGCAGCTAATTCGATCAGTCCTCGTTCGCCTTGACGCTGACGCCGAGCGTCTTCGGCAGGTCGAGCGGGTTGGACATGGCGCCCGCCATGATCAGCGCGAACGGCACCGATGCCGGCGGCTCGGCCGAGATTTCGAGACTCTTCGGATCGTCGAGATATTTGCTGACCGCCGCCGTAACCTGGGCCGTCAGCTCGGGATTGTTGAGCTGCGCCATGCCGAACGGCACGATTGCCTTGGCTTGGTTGGCGATGTCCTTGGCCGACATGCCCTGCTGCTTGCCGACATAGTCCAGCACCTTGCCGGTCAGCGAATCGTCGTCGAAGCGGATCGATGCGCTGTTGAACGAAAGCTGCTGCAACAGGCCGAGCATGGCCATGCCTTGCGCCGAATTGTCGGCGCCTTCCGGCTGTGCGGCCATCTTCTTCTGCATTTCCTGCAGCGACTTGATGAAGTCGATCGTGTAGCCGCCGAGGTCGAAGGTCATGCCGAGCGTGCCGGCATTCTCGACGGATATGTCGTATTTCGACAGCTCCATCTTGCCGTCCGACGGCTGCCAGGTGCCGGCCATTTCAAGATTGCCCGAAATGTTCTGGTAGCCGAGCGCGTTGATGACCTCCTTGGACTTGGGGTCCTCGACCAGCGAGAGATCGGCCGTGAATTTCTCCGTGTTGGCGGTGAATTCCATCGCCTTGCCGTCGGCGGGCGGCGTGATCTGGATGGCAAGCCCGTCCATCGAAAAAGCGGTCTTGTCGGCGACCTTGACCGTCATGTTCGAGAGTTCAGCGGATTTGTACATCATCAGCGAGCCAAGCGGGCTGGTGGAGCCGTCGGCCGGCACCGTCATGTCGTGGATGACGAAGGGGCTGAGATCCAGGGTGACGCCGTCCTTGCTGTGTTCGAAGGCCGAGGTCGACACGGTGCCGATATCATAGCCGCCATTGGCTTCGGTGATGTTCTCGAGCTTGACGTCGCCGATCGTCAGCGCTTCCTTTTCCGCGGCCGGTTTCACGGACACGCCCTGCAGCACCATGCTGGTGTTGTCGCCGGTCACGCCGGTCCAAGAGATGTCGACGCCCTGGGCGGAGAGTGCTGCCTTCAGCCGGTCCGCGACCGCCGCGTCCTGGGCAAGGGCCGCATTCAGCGGCAGCGTGAGCAAGAAGGTCGAAAGTGCGAATTTCCGGAGAGTTGAGCGGTTGATTGTCATTGCAAGGTCCCTGAGAGTGTCCTGAAATTATTTTTCAATTCTTTGCGCCATCACCATTCCGTGACGAACTGGACGGGAGAAAGGCGTGTCCCGGCACAATGGTCGAAAATCGCGCTGAAAGGCAAACCCGATCCGACCGCTATTGGAGAATGCAGTGAATTTGGCATGAAGGTCGAGCCGCCAGCGTGCTTCGCAATAGATGCGGCATGTAACAGATTGATGTTGGCCGGCAAGCTCGACCTTGCGGTTTTCTGTTGCAGAATTGCGCGCAAATCGACTGGCCCGTTGCGCGCCTCTTGCCGCGAATCACCCGCTCGGCTAGGTGCAGCCCATGGGAAAAAGGCTTTTGCCGCCTGACAATGGCGGCGGCGATCATATCGAACCGGTCGACCTGAAGAAGGCGCTGGAAGAGCGCTATCTCGCCTATGCTTTGTCGACCATCATGCACCGGGCGCTCCCGGATGTGCGCGACGGACTGAAGCCGGTCCATCGCCGCATCATGCATGCCATGCGCCTGTTGCGCCTCAACCCCGACCAGGGGTTCGCCAAATGCGCTCGTATCGTCGGCGAGGTGATGGGCAAGTTCCACCCGCATGGCGACCAGTCGATCTATGATGCGCTGGTGCGGCTGGCGCAGGATTTTTCGATGCGCTACCCCTTGGTCGACGGCCAGGGCAATTTCGGCAACATCGACGGCGATAACGCCGCCGCCATGCGCTACACCGAAGCGCGTATGACCGACGTGGCGACCGATCTGCTTGCCGGCATCACCGAGGACGCGGTCGACTATCGGCCGACGTACAATGAAGAAGACGAGGAGCCGGTCGTGCTCCCCGGTGCCTTCCCCAATCTCTTGGCCAACGGCTCGTCCGGCATCGCGGTTGGCATGGCGACCTCGATCCCGCCGCACAATGCCGCAGAGCTCTGCGACGCGGCGCTGCATCTGATCGAGCATCGCGATGCGCCGGTGGCGAAGCTGATGGATTTCGTCCAGGGTCCGGATTTTCCGACCGGCGGCATCATCGTCGACAGCCGTGCCTCGATCCTCGAAGCCTATGAGACCGGCCGCGGCGGGTTTCGCGTGCGGTCGAAATGGAACCAGGAAGACCAGGGCAGGGGCACCTGGAGCATTGTCGTCACCGAAATCCCCTATGGGGTGCAGAAGGCGCGGCTGATCGAGAAGATCGCCGAGCTGTTGATGGCCCGCAAGCTGCCGCTGCTCGAGGATATCAGGGACGAAAGCGCCGAGGACATCCGCGTCGTGCTGGTGCCGAAGAGCCGTTCGGTCGACCCAGGCATCCTGATGGAATCGCTGTTCAAGCTGACCGAGCTCGAAAGCCGTTTCCCGCTCAACATGAATGTGCTGTCGCGCGGCAAGGTGCCCAACGTGCTGTCGCTGAAGGGCGTGCTGCAGGAATGGCTGGACCACCGCCGCGACGTCCTCATCCGTCGCTCGAAATTTCGCCTCGGCGAGATCGAGAGGCGGCTGGAAATCCTTGCCGGCTACCTGATCGCCTATATCAACATCGACGAGGTGATCAGGATCATCCGCGAGGAGGATGAGCCCAAGCAGGTCATGATGGCCCGCTGGTCGCTCACCGACACCCAGGCCGAAGCGATCCTCAACATGCGGCTGCGCGCCTTGCGCAAGCTGGAAGAATTCGAGATCCGCAAGGAATTCGACGGCCTGACAGCGGAGAAGAAGCAGATCGAGGCACTGCTGGCGTCCGATGCCAAGCAATGGTCGACCATCAAGTGGGAAGTCACTCAGGTTCGCGACAAGTTCGGTCCGGAGACCGAGATCGGCAAGCGCCGCACGCAGTTCGCCGACGCGCCCGAGCACGACCTGACCGATATCGCGCACGCCATGATCGAGCGCGAGCCGGTCACCGTGGTGGTTTCGGAAAAAGGCTGGCTGCGGGCGATGAAGGGCCATCTGGCCGATTTTTCGACGCTGACCTTCAAGGAGGGCGACAGCCTCAAGCTCGCCTTCCATGCCCAGACGACGGACAAGGTTCTGATCTTCACGACCGGCGGCAAGTTCTATACGATCGGCGCCGACCGGCTGCCGGGCGGCCGCGGCCATGGCGAGCCGATCCGCATCATCGTCGACATGGACAATGACCAGGACATCGTCACCGCCTTCGTCCACGATCCCAAGCGCAAGCTGCTGCTCGCCTCTTTCGACGCCAACGGCTTCATCGTTCCCGAGGAAGAGGTGGTCGCCAACACCCGCAAGGGCAAGCAGGTGATGAACGTCAAGGCGCCGGACGAGGCCAAGCGCTGCGTGCCGGTCACCGGCGATCACCTGGCCATCGTTGGCGAGAACCGCAAGATGCTGGTGTTCGCGCTCTCGGAAATCCCGGAGATGGGTCGCGGCAAGGGTGTGCGGCTGCAGAAATACAAGGACGGCGGCCTGCTCGACCTCAAGCCGTTCACGCTGGAAACCGGTCTCTCCTGGCAGGATTCGGCCGACCGTACCTTCACCCGGTCGCGCGAGGAATTGGCTGAATGGATCGGCGCCCGGGCGTCGGCGGGACGGATGGTGCCTAAGGGATTCCCAAGGACTGGGAAGTTCGGCTAGAAGCTGCCGATCTCGTCCCTCGTGGGGGAAATGGCCGGCTGGCCAGAGGAGGCGCTGTCCCGCCAGCGCATCAAATGGCTGGCTACACCCCTCGCAATTCTCGGTCCTTAAGATCAGATCAGGGGTTCACGCCCCCTCTGTCCTGCAGGAAATTCCCACGAGGGGGAGATTGGCAGCTCCGCCATCACCATTTGGAGTATCGTCACGATTGCTGCACTATATCGGTGCATAACTGACCGGATGGGCCGGGGAGAACAGGGCGTTTGAAGGAAGCAAAGATCCAGAAGCCGGAACGGCAGCAGCGCCTCTTCGGGCTGTCCACACCGCTTCGTTCGGCCGTCATACCGCCGCTCTCGGCGGCGCGCTGGCTGCTGGTGCTGATCGTTGCCGCCGGCGTCTATTTTTTCCACGGCTTCCTGTTCCCGGTGCTGGCCGCCCTCGTTATCGCCTTCGCCAGCTGGCCGCTCTACCGACGGCTGCTGGTCGGCGTCGGCGGCAACCGAACCATCGCCGCCACATTTGCCATCCTGTTCATCCTGGCCTTCCTGGTGATACCGATCGCGCTTGCCGGCACCTACGCCATCAACGAGGTGCGCGAATGGGTCGGCTGGGCGATAGAGACAAACCGCCACGGTGCGGTGACGCCGCAGTGGATCGCCACCCTGCCTGTGGTGGGTGAGTGGCTGAACGAGCAGTGGACGACCAATCTCGGCCATCCCGGCGGCATCGGCGAACTGATCCAGCTGGTCAGCGGCGCCAATATAGGCAGCATCTACCGCGGTGCGCTCGCCGCCGGCGGCAGCGCTTTCAGCCTCTTTCTGACGCTGCTATTCATGATGATCGCCCTGTTTTTCGCCTATCGCGACGGCGAGAATTTCGCCGGCCAGATCGACCGCCTCGGCGAGCGCATCCTGCCCACCCGCTGGGAACGGATCTCGCGCGTCGTGCCGGCGACCATTTCCTCGACCGTGACCGGCATGACGGTAATCGCCATCGGCGAGGGACTGGTGCTGGGCATCGCCTACTGGCTGGCCGGTGTGCCGTCGCCGGTGACGCTCGGCGCGCTGACCGGCGTCATGGCGCTCATCCCAGGCGGTGCGCCATTGTCCTTCACATTGGTCTCGATCTACCTCGCCGCCAGCGGCTCGCCGATGGCCGGCCTGGCGCTGTTCATCTGGGGCACGGTCGAGTTGTTCGTCGTCGACAAGACGTTGCGCCCCAAGCTCGTCGGCGGCCCGATAAAACTGCCCTTCCTGCCGACCTTTTTCGGTTTGATCGGCGGCGTCAAGACCATGGGTTTTCTCGGCCTGTTCATCGGCCCGGTGCTGATGGCGCTGCTGGTCGCGATCTGGCGCGAGTGGCTGCGCGAGGTGGAACTGGCCGACGAGATCGCGCCGCCGAATGAGATCGAAGCCGGTCCACAAATCGAGGTCCTGCCCGAGCCCAGCGTGGTCAAGAAAGCCAGCGCCTGATCTCGACCTCTACGCCGGATGGTGCACCGCGAGGTCGCCGCGCCGCTTGCGCCCATCATGCAACTGCCAGAGCGAATGGGCGACCAGCGTGACGATCAGGATGCCGCCGCCGATCAGGCTGTTGCGGGTCGGCGTCTCGGCAAAGATCATCCACACCCAGATCGGCGCCAGCACGGTTTCGAGCAGGTAGAACATCGCCACTTCCGGTCCTGAAATGTATTTCGGCCCGGCGGCGAGGCAGAAGAACGAGATCGGCATGATGACGGCGCCGTTGAAAATGATCCACCATGGCGCGTTCACGTGAAAGCCTTCGCCCGTCACCATGAAAGCGGCCAGCCCAAGCGGCAGAAGGACGCCGATCAGCGAGGTGAATCCCATATCTTTGCCGCTGGCTCGCGAGAGGGTGATGGCCACCGCGATGAAGAAAGCCGAGCACAGCGCCATGAAATCACCGAACAGCTTGCCGCTGCCAACCGAACCGCCGACGATGACCAGCACGCCGAGGATCATGACCAGCATGGCCGCGATCGTCACCGCTCCCGGCCTTTCCCGTAGGAATATCCAGGACAAGAGTGCGGCGAAGACGGTGTTGAAGGCCAGGATGAACACCAGGTCGGCGGTCGAGGTGTGGAAGACCGCGGTAACGAAGGTGATCGAGGTCAGCCCATAGCATATCGCCACGATCAGCCCGGACCAGCCGGGGATAAGCGGCGGGACATTCCGGCTCAGCGCGCGCCAGACCGACCAGATGATCATCGCGGCGATGAAGGTGGTTCCGGTTCGCAGCAAAAGGATGGTCCACGCGCCGCCATCCGCAAGGCGGATCAACGGTATGTCGACGGTCAGTATCAGTCCGCCGATGGCGGTTATCAGAAGGCCCTTCTGGTGATCATGGTGAGAGGACATGCAGGAACTTTCGCAATTGAATTGCAGGCGGCCGGTCGGCGCAAGCGCGCACTCTCTCCAGCCGAGCGGCTGAAAGACCAGCATCCCCTGCCTTGAAACAGTTTAAGCGTGGATCGGGGGAAAACTCAGCGTCAGACCGCTTCGTTGGTATAGCGCTCCCAGCCTTTTGGGCCGAGATGCTCCTGCGGCATGAAGCGCATCTTATAATTCATCTTGCGCGAACCATTGACCCAGTAGCCAAGGTAGACATGGGGCAGCCCCATCGCCTTGGCACGGGCGATATGGTCGAGGATCATGAACGTGCCGAGCGAGCGGCTTTCGAAATCGGGATTGAAATAGGAATAAACCATCGACAAGCCGTCGGCCATCTTGTCGGTGAGCGCCACCGCTATGAGTTCACCCTGGCCTTTGCCGGTGATGAAGGTGTCGGGTCCGCGCCGCCGGTATTCGATCACCTTGGTGTCGACATGGGTATCCTCGACCATCATGGCGTAGTCGAGCACCGTCATGTCGGACATGCCGCCGCGGCGGTGGCGGGCATCGAGATAGCCGCGAAACAGTGAATATTGTTCGGTCGAGGGCTCGGCGTTGTGCATGGCGCCGACGAGGTCGGAATTGTGCTGCAGCACGCGCTTCATGTTGCGGCTGGCGGTGAACTCCTGTGCCAGGATACGCACCGACACACAGGCGCGGCAGGTCTCGCAGGCTGGTCTGTAGGCGATGTTCTGCGAGCGCCGGAAGCCGCCTTGCGTGAGCAGGTCGTTCATCTCCGAGGCCTTGTCGCCGACCAGATGCGTGAACACCTTGCGCTCGAACTGGCCGTCGAGATAGGGGCACGGCGACGGCGCGGTCAGGAAGAACTGCGGCGACTGGGTCGGGTGCTGCGTCATCGAGCCTTGGAAACACTCCTTCGAATCGCTCTACCTTTGGCTCCGGCGGCGAAAAATTCAACAGGATTGTGAAGGTGTGGGCAACTCAACACCTTCACATTTGCGCTCAAGGGGGCTGCGGCTTTGCTTCAGGGCGGTTTCAGCGGCCGGTGCGGCTGACGACAGTGCCGAGCAAAAGATCGTGCAGCGTGCGCTTGCGGTCCGAGAACAGGGTCACCAGCAGGACCAGCGGCGACAGGATGACGTTGCCGGCCCAGAACAATACGGAATGGACGACCGCGGTCAGCCCGTCGATGCGGGTGCCGTCGAGACGGTCGAGGCGGATGCCCATCATCTTCATGCCCGTGGTGGCCTGGTCGGCGCTGCCCAACGTGTTCCAGATGTAGAGGATGGCGACTGCCGGCACCAGGACGCCGAACAGCATCCAGCCCAGGCCGAGGGTCAAGAGCCCGAGGAAGAACACCAGGATGGCGACCGGAATGCTCAGCAGGCCAACGATGAGATAGTCGAGCACGAAAGCCAGGATGCGCCTTGTGCGCACGCCTTCAAAAGCCCTGACATCGTCGAGCCGGGTGTTGATGATTTCGCCGTCGAGAACGCGAGCGTTCATGTCATTTCCTCGTAACAGGGGCCTGCTTAGCCTGCGCCCCACCGCACCAGAAATGGTGAGGGCTCATGGTGGAATCAAGATCGGACCGTTTCGCCGCGGCGCCAGGCGGGACAGAATGGGCTGAGGGTCCGAAGCGGTTGAATTTGCAGCACGGATGGCGTTAGCTTGCTGCGGCGCAACAAGACGCCGAGGGGACGGGGCAATATGGACTACGACATGCTGGTCATCGGCAGCGGCCCTTCCGGCCGCCGCGCCGCCGTGCAATCGGCCAAACTCGGCAAATCGGTGCTGGTGGTCGACCGGGGCCGGCGCCTTGGCGGCGTCTCGGTGCACACCGGCACCATTCCTTCCAAAACGCTGCGCGAAACGGTGCTCAATCTCTCGGGCTGGCGCGAGCGCGGCTTCTATGGACGCGGCTATCGGGTCAAGCAGGATATCTCGGTCGGCGACCTGATCGAGCGCCTGCACAAGACGCTCGACCACGAGGTCGAGGTGCTGCAACACCAGTTCATGCGCAACACGGTCAAAAGCGCGCGCGCGGCGGTGAAATTTCTCGGCTCCAATAAGGTCAGCCTGACATCGGACAATGGCGACTACAGCGAAGTCGGTTTCGCCAACGCACTGATCGCCGTGGGCACCAGGCCGCATCGGCCGGCCGACGTGCCCTTCGACAAGACCCGTGTCTTCGACAGCGACGAAATGCTTGAACTCGACCGCCTGCCACGCACGCTGACGGTGATCGGCGCCGGCGTCATCGGCGTCGAATACGCCACGATCTTTTCCGCGCTCGACGTACCGGTGACGCTGGTCGAGCCGCGCAACTCCATCCTCGATTTCGTCGACCGGGAGATCGTCGACGATTTCATCCACCAGATGCGCGACCGCGGCATGACGATAAGACTGGGCAGCGCGGTCAAGGAAATCCGCTCCAAGCCGGATGCCGCCGAGGTGGAACTGGCCGATGGCCGCACCATCCGCTCCGAGGTCGTGCTCTACGCCGCCGGCCGCACCGGCAATGTCGGCAGCCTCGGCCTCGACGTGGTCGGCATCGAAGCCGACTCCAGGGGCCGCATCAAGGTCGATCCCCAGACTTTCCAGACCAGCGTGCCGAACATCTACGCGGCCGGCGACGTCATCGGTTTTCCAAGCCTCGCCTCGACCTCCATGGAGCAGGGCAGGGTGGCCGCCTGCCATGCCTTTGGCGTGACCCTGCCCGCGCCGCCGGAAACCTTTCCCTACGGCATCTATGCGGTGCCGGAGATCTCGACGGTCGGCCAGTCCGAGGAGCAGGTACGCCAAAGCGGCGGCGCCTATGAGGTTGGCGTCGCGCGCTTCCGTGAGACGTCGCGCGGCCACATCATGGGCGTCGACACCGGCTTCCTGAAGCTGTTGTTCTCGATCAAGACGCGGCGCCTGCTCGGCGCGCACATTGTCGGCGAGGGCGCCACCGAACTCATTCATATCGGCCAGGCGGTGATCAATCTCGGCGGCACGGTCGACTTCTTCGTCAACAACACCTTCAACTATCCAACCCTGGCCGAGGCCTACAAGATCGCCGGCCTCGACGCCTGGAACAGGATGGGAAGAGGGTAGATCAGCCTTCCAACTGCGACAGCAGCGCCAGCATCACGTCGGCAGAGGGCATCGGCAGCACCGCCTCGATTTCCGCCGGCCGCACGCCGGCGATCGCGGCATCGGCGCCGCCGCTGACGGTGCCGAGCGGCCCGCGAAAACCGTGTTTCGACCAGGCAAGCTCTTGCAGCTTTGGGCTGGTCAGCGCCTCCAGCAGCCTGTCGACCGCGGGGTCGACGACGATCAGCGGATGCGCCGAATAGACGGTTGGCCTGGGGTAGAGAATCTCGGGCTTGGCGCCCATGCCGGCCTGCACCCTTTGCCAGCGCGCGGGATCGGCGAGCGCCCATTCCACCAGTTGGTTCTCATAACCCACCACCATCGGCTCGGCGCCGAGACCGCCGGCGATGTACTGGTCGAACAGCTTTCCCGACGAGGACGACTTCAGCCCCATGCTGCGGAAGATCGCCTTGGCCTGGTCGCCGTGCTGGGCAAGCAGTTCCTGGGTCGCCACGTCGCCGCTCATCAGGCTGAGCACCAGGCCGGCGAACATGAAACCGGAGTTGGAGCGGTTGGGATCGGTGGAGACGATGCGGGCGCGGCCATAAAGCTCGTCAATGCCGAGATCGGCCCAGTTCTTGCCGGCCAGAATGGCGTCGAGCAAGGCCTTGAGATCGAGCTGGTTGTAGCCGCCCTTGGCGGCGACCGTGACCAGCCCGCTCTTCTTTAGCCCTTCGACTACAGGTCCCCAGGTGTAGACGACGATCGGGGAGTTGAGCACGACCTGGTCGTTGCGGATCGAGACACCGCTCTTGTGCGCGAGGTCGACCATGATCGAGGATGAGGGCCACAGGAATTGCGGTTTTTGGGTGAGCAATGCCGGCTCGCGCACCATCTCCACGGAACCGGCGACACGCGCATCGAGTTCCAGCCCGTAGCCGCCAAGCGCATGCACGACGTCCGGATCGGCCAGGAATGCCTGCTTCTCGCCGCCGATGAAGCCGAACAGATGCGCTTTGTTGCCAAGATAGCCACGGAATTCGGGACGATCCTTCAGCGTCAAATAGCCGCCGGTGCCGGCAGCGGCGGCACCCAGCAGACCCAGTCCGAAAGCGCGGCGCGAAATGGCCATCAGCGTCCGATATCCTCTTTCAACGACTCCTGAATGAGTCGCAGGTCGACGTCGAGCGTGCCAAGTTCGCTGTCGGCCAGGCTGTCGGCATAATGCACGAAGGCGTCCTGAAGCTTGGTGATGACGGCGCCGACATTGGCGAGCCGGACCTGGCTGGGTGCACGCCGGTTCGCCAGCGTCGCGTAGCCTTCCGCCACTTCCGCCGCCTGCGGCACGTAGTAGGTGAGGAAACGCCGCACCGAGGGCGCGGTTTCCGGCTTCGTCTCGACTTTGGAAATCACGTCGGCGGCGATGTCGGACAGGTTCTTCACCTTGGCTTTCATGTCCTTATCGGCGATCGAACCGGCCGTTGCCGACAGCCGGTCCGCGGCTGGCTGCGCTTGCGCCAGGAGTTCGCGGGCGAAGGCCACTTTGCTGCCGCTGAGCGTGCTGAGGTCGAGCCCTTCGAAAAGCTGTCGCGGCGCCAGCACGAACACCAGTCCGGCAAAGACGAGGGCCGCGATGATGGCCGACACCAGGAACGGGAACTGGGTCAGAAAACCCAAGCCGACAAGCAACACCGCAGATATCCCGCCCGCCGCGATCCAGTTCCAGTCATTGCCGAACAAGCCACGCATCCCGGCAGGCTCTAATTGTAGCCGCGCGCGGCGCGGAAGGCGCCGGCCAGATCGCCGCTGCCATCGAAGACCCGTGCCGACGTCGCCTTGGCGAGACTGTCGAGCTGGCTCTTGTCGGCGTCGCCGAAGGTGACGCCGAAGACCGGCACGCGCACGGCGGCGTTGCGCCACTCAGCGAGAAACAGGTCCGCGCCGCCATCGGTGCGGCCATCGGTCATGATGATGATGGCCGGGAGGTATTTCGAAAGGTCCGCCGTGGCAACGATCTTCTGAAGGGCCTGGTCGGCACAGGCATACATATCGGTGCCGCCGCCGGCGCGTTGCTGGGCAACGTCCGCCAGCAGCTCGCTCTGGCCCGCCGCGTCGCCCTTCGCCTCGAATGTGTCGCGCACGACGGCGTCGAAAGGCAGCACGAAGATGTGGTCGGACGGCGTCCACTGCACCAGCACCTCGCTCGCCTTTTCCGGCGTGAACAGGAATTGCGCGGCGGCCTGCAACTGTTTCTCGCCCTGGTCTTCCATCGAGCCGGAGAAGTCGAAGCACAGCGCCGTCAGCGAAGGCTTGCGCAAGGCTTCCTGGTAGAGGTCGAGCGCCTTGCGGATCACGGCCGGTTCGGGCATGCGGATCGACGTCACCAGCTTGCCGGGATCAAAATTCCAATCCGGCTCGGCGGCGGCCTGGATGGCCGCGCCCCCGAGCGGCAGCCGCCGGCCTGTACCGGCGATGCGTTTGCGTGCTGCGTCCGACTGCAGATAGGCGAGCAGGTCGGTGAAGAATTTTTCGACATCGGCTCCGCGTCCATGATCGATGAAGCCGAGCGGCGAGTCGCCGACAGCGACGCCGTCGGCCGGATAGATGGCATAGAGCGGCTCGTTGCCCATCTGCTTGAGTTTGTCGTTGGTCTCCTTCAGCGTCGCCTCGTAGTTCCACATCGCGTCGTAGACGGTGCCCTTGCCGGCGCTGTCGACGTAAAGATCGGCGAGCCAGCCCGACGAACCGGACGAACGCTCGACGCCTTGCAGCAAGGCACTTACTGTGTCGTGCACGGCGGGATTGTCGAGGTCGCCCGGCTCGATCACCTGCTTGCCGCCGAGCGCGCTGGACAGCATGGCGAGATAGGCGCTGGCGCCCGAATTGGACTGCGTCGCCGACGTCATCAGGAATTTCAGCTTGCCGTCCTTCACCGCGGCCAGGATGTCCTTCATGAAGACCGGCTTGCCGACCCAGCCGAGTTCGGTGGCCTTGGATTTGCGCACGCCCAGAATGACCGGCATCTGCACGATCGACGTCAGGTTGCGCACCTTGCGGCCGCTGTCGAACAGGTCGACCCAGACGCTGGAGGCCGGCCAAACCGCATCCTTGTCGAGGCCGCCAGGCTTTTGCAGTCCCAGCCCGATGTCGAGCGAGCCTTGATAGGAAATGGTGCAGGTCGCGCCTTGCTTGGCGCAGAATTCCTGGACGATCGGCTCCAGCACCGTATTCTCGGAGCCGGAGACGATCGAGAATTGGACTTGGCTGGAATTGCAGGCCGTCAAAAACATCGCGAAGGCGAGCAGCAGAACGGACGTCAGCGTCTTCGGCATGGCGGTTCCGATCAGGACTGGGTCAGCGCTTTCTTCAAGTCGATCGTCATCTGGTCCATCTGTTTTTCGGCGTCGGCCCGCTTCTGGCGGCCCTCCTGCTGGACTTTCAGCACACCTTGTACCGTGTCGATGAGATCGCGATTGGCCTGCGCCAGTGTCTCGACGTCGACGATGCCGCGCTGCGCCTGTTCCTCGACCGAAATCGCCTGGTCCTTCATCATTTTCGACGTTTGGCGGATCATCTCGTTGGTTGCGTCGGTCACGGTCTTTTGCAGTTCGAGCGCCGACTTCTGGTTGGTCAGCCCAAGCAGGATGACCATCTTCTGCTTCCATGCCGGCACGGTCAGCGCCGAGGTTGCTTGCAAATTCTCGATCAGCGTTTCGTCGCCCGACTGGACGATGCGGATCTGCGGCAATTGCTGGATGCCGAGCTGGCGCGCCTGCACCAGGTAGAAGATCCGCTTTTCCAGGCGGTCGAGCGCCTGCACGGCGTCCTGATAGGTTTGCGCCTCCAGCGTGCCTCCAGTGTCGCCGCTAGCGGTATCCGCCGCGACCTTCAGCTTCGGCAACTCGTTGGCGCGGTAGTCATCGACGAATTTCTTGCCGGCCTGCACATAGGCATCGAGCTTGAGGATGGAGCCCTTGGTCTGCTCATGGAGGTCGTCGAGCACGGCAATGTCGCGCCGCAGCGTGTCCTTGTGACGGTCGAGTTCGAGGCCGATGCGATCGATCTGTCCCGCCACGTCCTCGTATTTCTCCTTGAAGCGCTCGAGCCGCGCCTTGAACGAGGAGAACAGGCCGCTGAGGAAACCCTGGTCCTTGAGCGAGGCCGGATCGAGATTCTTGGCCTTCATGATGATGTCGGTCAGGAGATCGCCGGTGTCGCCGAGGTCCCGGTTGCGCAACTGGGACAATATCTTGTCGGCATAGTCGCTGACTGCCTGCTGGGCACGGTCGCCATAGACAGAAATGCCGGCACGGTCTCTGACGTCGATCGTGCTTTCGATTCTGGCGATGTCGGACGGATCGGCTACGATTGCCGGCAACGTCGAAGTATCGTCGAGCAGAGTGATGCTGTTCTTGTCGGCCATGCAGACTTCCCCTCGGTAACAGCATCTCGATAGGTAATCTGTGACAGTGATATGTCGCCGCTGTGGAAAACGGTAGTCCGAGGCCGTTTTCGGCGGTGAACAGTGCCGTCTTCCGGCCTAGCGTCAAGAAATATCTATTCGGCGGCCTCCCGCACGGCTGGAGATGACCCGGTTCGCAGGAGCAATGGCAGGCACAGCACATAAAGCGCCGCCCCCGCGATCCAGACTGTGCCGGGAAAGACGGTGCGCGTGCGGAAATAGAGCATGGCGATGATGAAGGGCCCGAACACCGAGACCAGGCTGGTCATGCTGGTGAGCACGCCCTGCAGCCGTCCCTGATGGTCGGCGCCGACGCGTGAGGTCAACAGCGACTGCAATGCCGGAGCTCCGATCCCGCCGAGACAGAACAGCGGCAGCAGGGCGAAGGCCATCCAGCCCTGCCAGGCCAGCGCTATCGATATATAGGCCGTGCTGTCGGCGAGGATGGCGATGATCAGCGCTGCTTTCTCGCCCCAGCGCTCGGTGATCGGCCCGGCAACAAAACCCTGGGCTCCAGCATGGAAGAGCCCGAACAGCGCCAACGAGATGCCGACGGTGAACAGGTCCCAGGCGAATTTGCCTTGGACATAGAGCACCCAGATGGTGCCGCCGACTTCGCCGACCAGGGCAAGAACGGCGAAGGCACCAAGCAGCGGCAAAAGGGCCGGGAAAGTCAGCGCCCAACGCAACGGCGCCAGCGGGTTGAAAGACGGCATTTCGCTTGCGCCGCCCGCGCGCTTCGGTTCCGGCAGCAGGAAGAAAGCCAGTACCAGGTTGATCCCGTTGAGTGCTGCCGCAACCAGGAAGGGCGTGCGTAGCCAAACGTCACCAAGCAGGCCACCAAGCGCCGGACCGGCTATGAAGCCGACGCCAAAGGCGGCGTTGAGATGGCCAAAACCCCGAGCCCGACGATCCTGGCTGCTGATATCTGCCATGTAGGCGGAAGCTACCGCCATGCTGGCGCCGGTGACGCCCGCGATCAGCCGGCCAACGAACAGCAGCGGCAGTGTTGGCGCGAAGGCCATGAACAGATAGTCCGCCATCGATCCCGTGAGCGAGACGAGCAAGACCGGCCGACGGCCGTAGCGGTCGGACAGGGCGCCGAGCAGCGGCGAAAAAAGCACCTGCATGGCGGCGTAGGCCGACAGGAAGGCGCCAAAAATCCAGCCGATATCGTCGACATGGCCGACCGTGCGCAGCAAGCCCGGCAGCACCGGCATCATCAGCCCCACGCCCACGGCGTCCAGTGCCATCGCCATCAGGACGACGAGATAAGCTCTTTTCACGATCGGACTCAGGAATTTATCGTTGATAAGGAAGGTTTATCACTGATAAATTCACGGCGCAAGCTGGAGGACCAGACGGATTCGCATGAAACTGGACAAGACGATGATCGTCGACGAAGCGCTAGGCTTGCTCAACGAGGTTGGCATCGATGCGCTGTCGACCCGCCTTTTGGCGCAGCGGCTCAAGGTGCAGCAGCCGGCACTCTACTGGCATTTCAGGAGCAAGCGCGCCTTGCTCGACGCGATGAACGAAGAGATCTTGCGGCGCGGCCATCGGCATCGAACACCACGGCTCGGCGAGACCTGGCAGGATTTCGTGCGCAAGAATGCCCGCAGCTTTCGCAGCGCCCTGATTGCCTATCGCGACGGCGCGCGTGTCCACGCCGGCACGGAAGCGGATCCGCAAGAGCTCGGGCACTTCGAGCGGCTGCTGGAATTCCTGGCGGGCGAGGGCATGGCGGCGATTCCAGCCATGGAATTGCTGATGACGGTCGGCCGCTACACGGTCGGCTGTGTCACGGAGGAGCAAGCCGAATATCCGTCAGGTCCGGGGCGTGGCGAAGCGCTAGATGCCGCGGCGCATGATCATCCGCTCTTGCGCGAAGCCTTGGTGCACTACCGTGCCGGCGGACACGAGGCGCTGTTTGAAAGCGGGCTCGCCCTGCTGATCGCCGGGGCAGAAGTTCGAATGGTGGCCGAACGCTGATTGGGCAGCGAGCGGTCGCAGAGGCGGTCAGCCTCCCTGTGCCGCTCCGGCCAGCCATCGCTCGACGATCGCGGCGTCCGGGTCGCCGATTTCGTGGCCTGATGGAACGATCCGGGCGTCGATCTCGCTACCGTGCCGGCTGAGCAGCGTCACCAGCGCCAACGCGAAAGGCCCGTAGGTCTCGTCCGCCGCCCCGGCAATGATCAGCGTCCGTGTGCCCATGAGGTCCGTTGAAGGCACCTTGTCGAGCACCGGCATTGGCCTCAGCAGCGCCGCGCTCCGGACAATGCCGGGATGGAGCAGCATCAGGCTCGAAACCAGATTGGCGCCGTTCGAATAGCCAATGAATGTCGCGTGGGCGAGATCGAGCCCATGGCGCGCGGCGACTTCGCTTGCGAATGCCGCGAAGGCGGCGGTTTCGACACGGATGCTTTGCTGGCCGAAGCGCGTCGGCGTGATTCGCTCGAACCAGCGAAAACCGTCCTCCTGCGGGATGCGGCCCCGTACCGCGATCAGGGTGGCGTCGGGCGCGATGCGCCTCGCCAGCGGCACCATGCTTGTCTCGTCGACACCCGATCCATGCACCAGGAACAGGAACGCGCGGCCGCTTTTGCCGGCACCGAGGAGGCGATAGGGAAAGGCTAGATCCAGCATCAGAGGGCTATTTTCGACACTGGCGCCAGTCATACCGCATCCCATTGATTATATGAGGTTTCGCTCAATTTGCCGGCTTCAAAACGCAATATTTTCATGCTCCGCGAAAGTTGATTGAACCAGGCTCATTCCGGCCCGTTTCTGCGCCGATACACTCCCTGTGGGAGAAATCGAAGCGGTGCGTCGGGGGTCGCATTGCTGGACATGAACAACCAGCTTTGAGGCCTTTTGTCGATGACTACCCCTGTTTCGCCAGATCGCGATTTGCGTATCTTGGAACGCGACACGCGTATCGATGTATTGCGCGCGCTGGCACTGCTCACCATCTTCGTCGACCATGTGCCGGGCACGGCTTTCGAGACCCTGACCTACAAGAATTTCGGGTTTTCGGACGCGGCCGAGGCGTTCGTGCTGATATCAGGCATTTCGGTCGCGCTCGCCTACGGCACAAAGTTCCGGCCGGGCGGCCGGCTTCTGGCGACCTTGAAAATGTGGCGGCGGGCCGGCGTGCTCTACGTCGCCCACATCGTCACGACGATGGTGGTGATGGCCCTGTTCTGCGCCGTGGCGGTGTTTGCCAGGCGGCCGGAACTGCTGACGCTCATCAACATCGAGCCCTTGATGAAAAACACGCCGCAAGTGCTGGTCGGCATCGTCACGCTCGGCCATCAGCTCGGCTACAACAACATCCTGCCGGTCTATGCAGCGCTGCTTTTGATGGCGCCGGCGTTCGTCCTGTTCGTCAGCTCCAGGCCCGTCGCGGCGCTTGTCGTGTCCGGCACGCTATGGCTGGTTGCCGGAATTTGGGAGATCGCTCCGCCCAATTACCCCGAGCCCGGTTTCTGGTTCCTCAACCCGTTGTCCTGGCAGTTCCTGTTCAACATCGGCCTTGCCGCCATGCTGCATGTCAGGCGCGGCGGTGTCATTCCGGTCAACCGCTGGCTTGTCGGCGCGGCCGCGACCTATGTGCTGGCGGCTCTGGTGTGGGTGCATAGCCCGCTCTGGGGACAGTTAACGTGGTTCAACCTGCCGGTGGTGATCGGCGGCTTCGACAAGACCTTCCTGTCGTTGCCGCGGCTGTTGCACATCCTGGCGGTCAGCTACCTCGTCGTCGCCCTGCCGACGGTGTCAAACCTGTTCCGCACCAGCCCCGACCATCCGCTGGCCATACTGGGCAAAAGATCGCTGCCGGTCTTCATCGCCGGCACGGTGATCGCCATGGTCGCGCAGGTGATGAAGCTGATCAATCCGGGCGGGCTCGTCTATGACAGCCTGCTGATATCGGCCGGCATCGCCATGCAGTTCGCGCTCGCCTTCTATCTCGAATGGCTGTCGACCATCGGCGGTTCGGGCAAGGCCCGCACGGCCCAAACGGTTCCCGCGCCGGTTCGTGCGCCTTTGGGGACTGCCATGGCAAGAGCCAATCGGTAGGCGGTTCGGCCGTGCGGTTCAGCCGCGTGGCGAGGCCGTCGAGGCTCGCACGATCAGTTCGACCGGCAGTTGATGCCGGCTGACCGGCCCGTCGCTCTCCAGGATCGCCCTGACGGCAAGGCGGCCCATCTCGGCAATCGGCTGGGCGATCGTGGTCAATGGCGGCTCGGACACCGCTGCTTCCGGAACACCGTCGAAGCCGACGATGGAAACGTCGTCAGGCACGCTCAGCCCGCGTGCGCTCAGCCATTCGAGCGCCACCAGGGCTATTCTGTCCGACATGGCCAGAATGGCGGTGGGCGGCGTGTCGGAGGCGAAGATGGTCTCGAGCCCCGCCTTCGTGCTCGCCACGTCGTTGGCGGTCTCGTAGACAGGCACTTTGGTTATGTCGACGCCAACCCGCGAAAGCTCCCGGAGATAGCCGGTGAGGCGGTCGCGCGTTCCGGCATAGGTCGCCGCCCGAACCTGTTCGGCCGAAACAAGGCCCGTCCTGTTGTCGGCGAAGGGCAGGGCCATGACGGCGAAGCGGCGATGGCCGAGATCCGTGAGATGGCGGGCCGCCATGCCGGCGCCGGCGATGTTGTCGACTCCGATCGCGGCGACCGAGCCGTCCTCGGAGTCGAGGTCGAGCGCGACGAAGGGCAGCTTGCGCTCACGTGCCAACTCCACTAGGCGCGAGCCACCTTCGATGCAAAAGACGATGAAGCCGTCGACCAGAGCGCTCTGGATGTTCCAGGCAAGCTGCTCGTTGTTGGCGGCCGAGACCAGGGAAATGCCGGCTCCGGTCGCATCGCAAGCTTGCGAGATGCCCGCCATCATGACGCGCGCAAACGGATCGTCGAAGAAATAGGAGAGGGGCTCGGCGGTGGCCACGCCGATGGCGTTGACCTTGCCGGCCCGCAGCAGCCTGCCCTTTGGATCGGGGCCGCCATAACCCATTGCCTCGGCCGCGGCGCGAACCCGTTCGCGGACCTCCTCGCGCACGATCTCGGGGCGGCTGAATACGTTGGACGCGGTGCCGTGCGAAACACCGGCGGCCTTGGCGATGTCGGCCAGCCGTACGGGTCGTCGATTGCCTGCGGTGAGTGACGCCATTTGTGCGTGCCTCCTGACATCCATGTAGCACGTTCTTCCGCCGCATCTAGTATTTTCGTTGGATCGATTCAAATTTTGCTTGACCTACGCCGGTTTCGATCCTAGATTTGAATCGATCCAAGTGGCAGCTTGTTCTGCTGAATGGCCAAAAAGGGAGGAGCGCCATGCATCCCGTCAACTACCTGTTCGCCGACATCTACCGCAACGACTGGAATATCGGGTCAGCCACCAACAAGGCTAGGCATCGTGGTGAGACGGGCCCATGGGTTCGCGATCTTCGCTTCTTGGTGGCGCGCAAGCGGAGCTGATCAAACCGGCTTTTTTCGCGCCCGACGATTGGATCGATTCAAAGACAAGGAGGATGAGTCATGCATCCCATCAAGCAACTGTTCGAAGATATCTACCGCAACTACTGGGGCATCGCACCGGCCACCGAGCGACCGGAAGCGCGACGGCGGGTGAAACCTGCTGTTGGCGGCCGTGCCCTTTGGGTTCGCCCGGAACGCCGCCGGGATTGACCTCAAGCAATCATTTCAGGGTCGTGGACGTGCCACGGCCGAGATCGCTATCGCCAGCCAGCCTGCAATGAGCAGGGTGCCGCCGATCGGCGCCGACATCGGAAACAGCCTTGAGCCCCAGAAATCGCGGGCGAGAAGATCGCCCGCGAAGAGGAGCAGCCCGGCGAGCAGAATGAGGCTGGCGATGCGCAGCCAGCGGTTCGCGCCGATAAGGCCGATGGCGAGGAAGACCGACGCATGCATCAGCAGGAACGACGCGGCGGTGCCGGTAAAGGCGCCGCCGCGGTGGGCGGCGGCCGCCGAAAGCGCCACCCCCGCCGCGCCGACGAGGCCGCCGGCAAGCACGAGGAGGCGGCTGCCGTTTGGATCGGGGTTCATGGCCGGCGTGCTCCTTCTTTCTTCAGCAAGCGTCAGGGCTTGCGCGCTTCCAGCGCCATATGCCGCGTCCGCCGCGACTGGACGATCCAGTTGTAGGCCGCCCCGAGCGCCATCAGCACCGACGTGCCGAGAAACACCGCCGGCATGCCGAAATGGCCGCCCACAAAACCGCCGGCCAGTGGCCCCGCGACCTGTCCGACATACTGCGCCGAGATCGCAAGGCCAAGCACGTTGCCGCCAACGCCGTCGGGGATGTTGTGCCTGATGACACTGGTGATGCAGGGCAGGAGGCCGCCCAGCGCCAGGCCCATCAGGAAACGCAGGCCGATAAGCTGCCAGCTGTTGGTGACAAAAGCCTGCGGGATAAGCAGCAGCGCCGAAACCGCCAGTGCTCCCACGACAACGTTCCAGTGCCCGATCCGGTCCGCGAGCTTGCCGAGCCAGGACGCCGAGAGGATGGTGCCCAGCGCGGCGGCCGACATCACAACGCCGGCGACGAGCGTCACCCTGCTCTGGTCCTCGATGAGCTGCTGCACATAGACGGTGATGATCGGCTCGATCGACATTGTGGCGAAGGCGAGCAGCATGCCGGTGGTCAGCATGGCCACGACCGGGCGCTTGTCCGGGATCTGCGACCAGCCGCTTTTCGGCTTTGCCGCCGACACCGGTTTGGCTGGCTTCGGACGCGGGCTCTCCTTGATGAGGAAGGTCGTTGCCAGGAAGGCGAGGAAGATCACACCGCCTGACAAGAGGAAGGTGGCGCGAATGCCGACCACCGGCGGCAGCACGCCGCCCAACAGGGGACCGACCAGCGAGCCCGCCGTAATGCCCGCCGACAGCACGCCAAGCGCCCAGCCGGAACGCTCCTTCGGCGTCTGCATGGCCACCAGTATGGTTGAACCGGAGGAGTAGCCGCCCGCGAAGCCGATCAGCAGGCGCAGCAGCACCAGTTGCCAAACCGTCTCGACCATGCCCGTCAGCGACATGCAGATCGCCATGCCGAAGGAGGCGCGCACCAGCATCACCTTGCGCCCGTAGCGGTCACCCAGGCGCCCCCACAGCGGCGCTACTGTGGCCGCGGCGAAGAAGGTGGCGCCATAAGCGACGCCGGACCACTGCACGATTGCCGCGTGGCCCTGTGCGCCGAGCTGTTCGACATAGAGCGGCAGGAATGGCAACAGCAGGGTCATGGCGATGAGCGTGCTGAACGAGCCCGCGAAACAGACCGCGAGATTGCGCCGCCAGTGAATGTTGTAGCCGCTTTGCTGCGTGTCTTCCTGCGTCATGCCCTGCCTGCCCGGTATCAGCGCTTGTTGCGGATACCATTTTGGGATACCAAACTGGTCTCCGTCATGAACTTCACGCCGGCCGCTGTCAATGCGGCTTCGGAAAGGGCGCGCGATGTCGCAGATGCAGAATGTCGAACGGCAGCTTCGCGAGATGATCCTGGCGCTCGAGATCGGGCCGGGAGAGCGGCTGACCGAACGCTGGATCGAAAGCCAATTCGGCGCCTCGCGCACGCCTGTCAGGGCGGCGCTGCTGCGGCTGGAGACCGAGGGGCTGGTCGGCAGGGACGGGCGCGGCTGGACCGTTTCGCCCATCAATCTGGCCGAACTCGAGCAGGTTGCGGTCTATCGCGAGGCGGTCGAGATCGCGGCATTGCGGCTGACGTGCGGGCAAGCCGACAAGAGCGCCATCGATGTCATCGAGGCGATGCTCGATTCCTGCGACGAAAATACGCCGCGCGAGGAGTGGCATCGTGTCGGCATGGATTTTCACATCGAGCTGGCGCGGCTCTCCGGCAACGAATTCCTGTTCCGGGCGGTTCGTGACGCGATGACGCGCCTGTCGCGCGCCCGCTGGCTGGAAGTGCGTGACGAGACGGCCCTTGGCCGTGCCTGGGTCGAACATCGCGCCATTCTTGCCGCGACACGCCTCGGTCAGGCTGATGAAGCCGCGCGGCTGCTGTCGGCCCACATCGTCGGCAGCCGTGATCGGCTGGTGACGTCGCTTGCCAACGACCGACGTGGCCTTCGCGCCAGGGGATTTGCCGTCGTCGCCGCTTAGTGCGGTCCATGCGCTGCGGCGCGCTGGCCGGAAAAACAGACGGGTCTGACGTGAAGCGCACTTTCGGCCTCGCTTCAAGGAAGCCGATGGCGTAAGAGCGGCGATGGAAAACAACCGGTTTGAAACACCCGTGACCGTCAAATCCGTCACGGCGGGAAGCACTCAGCTCTTGCGTTCGGCAAGGGAGGCTTCCGATTACCTCCTCAACAACTGGCCCGGCAAGCGCAGCCCCAAGCATCGTGCGGCGCTGCAGGCCTGTCACGACGCGCTCGCCGGCGACAAGCCGGCGATGAATGCCAGGCGCGCTTTCATCGCCGCGGCGCGGGAAGTGGATGTCTTCATCAGCGACAAGGCGCCAGCCTGATATTAGCTCGCGGTTTGGGCTGACAATTGGATTTGAGGCTCGGCCCGCATTAGCGGGCCGGATGCCGTTAATCCTTCGTTTCGGTCTCAGTCTCGGTTTCAGGCTTCGTACGTTCGCGCGCGGCAACCTTGGCCGCCAGCTTTTCAGCCTTCTTGGCCGCTTTCTGGCGGTCGCGCTCCTTGCGTTCCTGATCGTAGTTTGGTGCTCGCGCCATGTCGGCTCCTTTTTGTGACTGCCTTGCGGCCCTGAGCCTGCCTAGGAGCATTAGCCGTCAAACACAACAGCCGAAGCGATAATGCGTGGCTGCTGGCATCGAAGAGATGCGGGCGCTTGCCAGATCGGCGCCACAATGATGTAGGACATGCGGGCGCCATGGATTGAGAACCGCCCGTTTGTTTTGATCAAGTGACCGATGGCCACAATTTCGCGGACCGCAGCAAGAGTTTTCTATTATGCGAGAAACGTCGCGCGCGATGTCGCTCCGCAAGCGTTGTTTCGTGCCCGGCTGGCTGGCCGTCTCGAAAGGGCCAGGCTTTCCGGTGAGGCGGCGCGCCGCAGGCTGAATTACTACAACAAGTTGCAGGATGGTTTCGCGCCAAGCGCCGATGCCATGCGCATCGGCAAACTGCCCTTCACGCCGACCATGTACTATTACGACCTGAAGGAGTTCGCCCGCTACTTCGATCCCGGCCTGCTCATCGACCTGGAATTCGGCGACGTCAGGAATGTCCCCAAGGTGCCTTCGATCGTCAAGGACCGGCCAATCTGTGCTGACGACAAGAACGCGATCATCATGAAACTCGACAAGTTTCGTCATTTCCAGATGCCGGCTGACGCGATGTCGTTCGCCGACAAGCTGCCGTCCGTTGTCTGGCGCGGTGATCTCAACAATCCGATCAGGACAAGATTTCTGAACGCTGTGCGCGACCTGCCGTTCTGCGATGCCGGTTCGCACAAGCCGAACGCACCGCCCGAATACGCCAGGCCTTTTCTCAGCATCAGCCAGCACCAGCGCTATCGCTACATCGTCTCGCTCGAGGGCAACGACGTGGCGACCAATCTCAAATGGATCATGAATTCGAAGTCGCTCTGCATGATGCCGCCGCCGACCTATGAGACATGGTTTGCGGAGCGGCAGCTCGAAGCCAACGTCCACTATGTGCCGCTCGCGGCGGATTTCTCGAACCTTGAGGACCACGTCGCCTATTTCGAGCGGAATCCGGCGGAGGCGGAGCGCATCATCGCGGCTGCGAACGCCTATTGCCGGACATTCGACGACGAACAGACCGAGCAGACGATCTCCCTGCTGGTGCTCTACAAATACTTCGTGCTGTCGGGCCAGATCAAACCGGATGCCGAGGTGTGGCGCTACATAACGGGCTAGTTGCGGCGCTCGGTCGAGGCCGCCAGCCGCATTCGGGCGCTATCGGAATGCGTGGCTGGATGGTAGGGCAATCATGCTGCGGGAACCATCCCGACCTTCACTTGTTCAACCGCGTTTATCTTTGATCAAAAGAGTCCATGGCCACCCTCCAACGAACGACGGCAAAGGTCTTCTACTATGCGCGGAACGTCATGCGCGATATCGCGCCCCAGGCGATCTTCCGGCGGCGATTGGCCAGCCGCCTGCAGCAGGCCAGGCTCTCGGACGAGGTCGTGCGCCGGCGACTGAATCACTACAACAAGCTGCAGGACGCTTTTACACCAGGCCCGGATGCTGTGCGCATCGACAAGATACCGTTTGAACCGAGCATGTACTATTACGACCTGAAGGAATTTGCCCGCTATTTCGATCCATCATTGCTCATCGACCTGAAGTTCGGTGATGTCATCGGCGTGCCCAAGCTGCCGACCCTCGTCAAGGACCGGCCGATCCGCGCCGACAACGGCAATGCCGTCGTCATGAAGTTCAACAAATTCCGCCACTTCCACATGCCCCTCGATACCGTCGCCTTCGCCGACAAGCGCCCTGCCGTGGTCTGGCGCGGCGACCTCAACAACCCGATCAGGACACGGTTCCTGGATGTCGCGCGCGACTTGCCGTTCTGCGATGCCGGTTCGCACAAGCGCAGCGCACCGGCTAAGTACAGCAAGCCTTTCCTCAGCATCAGCCAGCACCTGCGCTATCGCTACATCGTCTCGCTGGAGGGCAATGACGTGGCGACCAACCTCAAATGGATCATGAATTCCAACTCGCTCTGTCTGATGCCGCCGCCGACCTACGAAACATGGTTCGGCGAGAGCCAGCTCGAGGCCGGTATCCACTATGCGCCGCTTGACCCGGATTTTGCCGATCTCGGCGAAAAAGTGCGCTATTTTGAAGGGCACCCCGCCGCGGCGGAGCGCATCATCGCCGCAGCCAATGCCTATTGCCGCAAATTCTCCAATGAACGGGACGAGCATGCGATCTCCTTGCTCGTCCTCTACAAATATTTCGTGCTCGGCGGCCAGATCGAACCCGATCCCGAACTCTGGCGGTTTATCGGCGGCTAGCTCTTGCTCTCTGCCTGACGCTGATCAGATATCGCTGCGGTCGAGAACCAGATCGGCTGGGCCGAAGCGATCCTTCGCTGTCAGTTGCTGGTGCCAGTAGGGGTAGAGCAGAGCCGGCCGGCTGACCGCGTCGAGGCGCTGGCGTTCTTCGGTGCCGAGCTTCAGGGCCGCCGCCGCAAGGTTGTCCTTGAGCTGAACGTCATTGCGGGCACCGATCACCAGCGAGGAGACCGCAGGGCGTCCGAGCAGCCAGGCGAGCGCCACCTGCGCCGCCGAGACGCCACGATCCTTGCCGATCTCGACCAGCACATCGACAATCCGCCACAGCCGGTCCTCGTCGCGGATCGGCGGCTCGGACCAGCCGGCAAGCTGGCGAGCGGTCGGGCTGTCGCGGCGGTATTTGCCCGACAGCAGGCCGCCGGCGAGCGGGCTCCAGACCAAAACGCCCACCCCCTGGTCGACCGAGATCGGCAAGAGCTCGTACTCGGCCTCGCGCGCTTCCAGCGTATAGTGGATCTGCTGGGTGACGAAGCGTTGCTGGTGACGGCTGTCGCTGATGGAAAGCGCCTTCATCACCTGCCAGCCGGAATAGTTGGAGCAGCCGATGTAGCGCACCTTGCCCTGGCTGACCAAACTGTCGAGCGCGGCAACGGTCTCCTCGAGCGGAGTGAGGCCGTCCCATTGGTGGACGAAATAGATGTCGATGACATCGGTCTTCAAGCGCTTCAGGCTGCTCTCGCATTCACGGATCAGATGATGGCGCGACAGGCCCTCGTCGTTCGGGCCCTTGCCGATCCGCATCCGCGCCTTGGACGCGATCAGCACATCGTTCTTGCGCTTGCCGCCGAGAGCTTCGCCTATGATCTCTTCGGAGAGGCCGTTGGAATAGACATTGGCGGTGTCGATGAGGTTGATGCCGGCATCGATGCACATATCGATCATCCGCTTGGCTTCGGCGAGATCGCTGTTGCCGACCGCGGCGAAGGGCCCGGCGCCGCCGAATGTCATGGTGCCAAGCGTCAGTGTCGAAACCTTCAGGCCGGAACGGCCAAGGGTGCGGTATTCCATGTCAGATCCTCACGATTTTGTTGAAGAGGCGTGCCGGCAAGGCAGGCCTGGAAGGCGACCGCGCATTTGTAGGATAATTCGGCCGGCTTGTCGCCATGCGACGACGGTCGATCGATCGTACATTGCGGAATTTGCAACGCCGGCAATTGCGCCTGTGCTGCAATAAAACCGTCACCGCCGGCCTATATTGAAGTCGGCTCAGGTGTTTCCATTCCCGGCCGCCGGCCAGCAATTGGAGCGCCCAGTGGTAACCGACAGGGCTTGCAAGCGGAGCAGTTGATATGACCGAGCTGAAACAGAATTCCCCTGCCAAGGACTGGCTTGAAGCCGAGCTCGCCGACACGCTCGACGAGGACTATGAGCTCGAAATGTCGGAGCCGGCCCTCTCGATGGAGATCGCCAAGATCTACAAGAACTCGCATCCGCCTTCGATCGATCGCATGCAGTATTTTCGCGACCTGATCAGCCTCCAGTCGGAATTGATCAAGCTGCAGTCCTGGGTCGCCTACCACAAGAAGAAACTGGTGGTGATATTCGAGGGCCGCGACTCCGCTGGCAAGGGCGGCGTCATCAAGCGCATCACACAGCGGCTCAATCCGCGTATCTGCCGCGTCGTGGCGCTTCCGGCTCCGACCGAACGCGAGAAGTCGCAATGGTATTTCCAGCGCTATGTCCCGCATTTGCCGGCAGGCGGCGAGATCGTTTTGCTCGACCGCTCCTGGTACAACCGCTCCGGCGTCGAACGGGTAATGGGTTTTGCCAGCCCCGAGCAGGTCGAGGAGTTCTTCCATGACGTGCCGGAGTTCGAGCGCATGCTGGTGCGCTCGGGCATCACCGTGGTCAAATATTGGTTCTCGATCACCGACGAGGAACAGCAAATGCGCTTCCTGATGCGGATCCACGACCCGATGAAACAGTGGAAGCTGTCGCCGATGGACCTGCAGTCGCGGGTGCGCTGGGAACACTACACCAAGGCCAAGGAGGAGACCTTCGCCCGCACCAACATTCCCGAGGCGCCCTGGTTCATCGTCGAGGGTAACGACAAGAAGCGCGCGCGGCTGAACTGCATCGACCATCTGCTCAAGCAGCTGCCGTATGAAGAGGTGCCGCACGAGGAGATCACGCTGCCGGAGCGCGTCTTCAACCCGGAATACGAGCGCCAGGTGCTGCCGCGCGAGCTTTACGTGCCGGAGAAGTATTGAGCGAGAGTTTTGTCTTTCTCCCCGTATAGTGACGGGGAGAAATGGGCTTTCGTCGAGGGTTTCGCCACCTTACGCCCGCTTGATCACCACGTGCGTGGCCAGTGCCGTCGCCACCTGTTCGCCGCACTGGTAGCCCAGATTCAGCATGTCGAGGCCCGCAAAAAGGTTCTCGCCTCTGCCAAGCAGCACCGGCGAGATCGCCAGGTGCATCTCGTCGATCAGCTTTTCCTGCAGATACTGCCGGATGGTGGAGACGCCGCCGCCGACCCGCACATCCTTGCCTGACGCGGCGGCTTTGGCTTGTTCGAGAGCCGAATGGATGCCGTCGGTTACGAAATAAAAAGTCGTGCCGCCTTCCATCACGATGGGATCGCGCTTGTAATGCGTCAGCACGAAGGTCGGGACGTGATAGGGCGGATTGTCGCCCCACCAGCCCTTCCAGCTGTCGTCAGGCCACTCGCCCCGGATCGGCCCGAACATGTTGCGGCCGAGGATCCAGGCGCCGACATTCTCGAAGCTGCGCGCCGCAAAGTCTTCGTCAACGCCTGTCTCGCCGCCTTCCTGGCCAAACATCTTGCGGAAGGTGCGGGTGCTGAAAGCCCATTTGTGCAGGGCCGGTCCGCCGACACCGAGCGGATTTTCAAGGCTCTGATCGGGACCGGCGCCATAGCCGTCAAGCGACAGGCTGAAAGCGTTGACGCGAAGTTTGGACATGAGAACCTCCTCCTTGAGAACCAGTTGTCTTTTGCAAGTGGTTTCTTCTAGCAAACTGATTTTGAATTGCAAGTGGTTTTTCGAGCCGGAAAAGGTATTTCCGATTGCCGCCAAGCTACGGCCGCCGCCTCATTGGCCGGTCGGTTGGCGCGCGACGATCTCAAGGGCCTCGCTGTGGCTGATCGTCAGGTCGCGGGCGGCAAGCGCCTCCCGCATGGCTTTCGCCATCGTCTTGGCGTCGCGATAGGCAAGCATGTCCGTTTCCTCGGGTCACGGCGAAGCCTTCGTCAGTGCCCGCAATGCCGACACCTTCGCCCGACGGTGAAACGGGTCAGGAAGCATCCTCAGGAGGCGTCCGCCATGCCTCTTGGCCGAGGTGCGGGCTGCCGGCCGCTTCCGGCCATGCTTCCATCATAGCTGCAGCCGCCAGTTTTTGTCAGCGGGTTTTCGATAGAACCGCCGACCAGTTGAAAGAGTGGTGACATCTACTGAAGTGCCTTGCCCGGGAAGTCGGGCTACCCCTTCAGCATCACAGCCACTTCGGGTGCGAAATAGGTCAGGATGCCGTCGCAGCCGGCGCGCTTGAAGGCGAGCAACGATTCCAGCATCGCCTTCTCTCCATCGATCCAGCCATTGGAATCAGCCGCCTTGATCATCGAATATTCGCCCGAGACCTGGTAGGCGAAGGTCGGCATCTGGAATTCGTCCTTCAGCCGGCGGATGATGTCGAGATAGGGCAGGCCGGGCTTGACCATCAGCATGTCTGCGCCCTCGGCGAGGTCCTGTTCGGCCTCGCGCACCGCCTCGTCCGAATTGGCGTGGTCGATATAATAAGTCTTCTTGTCGCCCTTGAGCAGACCGGCGGTGCCGACCGCCTCGCGATAGGGGCCGTAGAAGGCCGAGGCGAATTTGGTGGCGTAGGACATGATCGCCACGTCCTGGAAACCGCTGGCGTCGAGCGCGTCGCGGATGGCGCCGATACGGCCGTCCATCATGTCGGACGGCGCGATGATGTCGGCGCCGGCCGCTGCCTGGATGACGGCCGCCGCCGCGACCTGTTCGACGGTCTCGTCATTGACGATGATGCCATCGCGCAGGATGCCGTCATGGCCATGGCTCGTGAACGGGTCGAGTGCGGCGTCTGTGATGATGCCGATCTCGGGTACCGCGTCTTTGATGGCGCGTGTGGCGCGGTTGATGATGTTTTCAGGGTCGAGGATGTGGGAACCCGTCTGGTCGCGCAGGCCGAGATCGACGTTGGGGAAGGTGGCAAGGGCCGGGATGCCGAGCTTGGCCGCCCGTTCGGCCTCCTTGACGGCAAGGTCGACCGAAAGCCGGAAGACGCCGGGCATGGCGGCAATCGGCTCCCGGACATTCCTGCCCTCGACGACGAAGATCGGCCAGATCAGGTCGTCGACCGAAAGCCTGTTCTCCTGCACGAGCCGGCGCGACCAGTCGGCCTTGCGCATGCGGCGCAGGCGGCGGCTGCCGGTGACGTCATCGACGCTGCGCGTGCCGGCAGCTTTTGCTGGGGTGAATTTGTTCATGGCCAAAACTCCGGATCCGCGGCTTTTACCACGAGCCCTTGTGGTGACCAATGCGACACGTTTGTGCCAGCGCCGAAAGCTGCCACAGCGCTGTCCCGCCACGCCTATTGGTTCAGGGCTGCCCGTTGCCCGAAAGGATCTGTGCCGCGCCTCCGATTGCCACACGGAACGCGTCGTCGAAGCTGACACCGCGCACCTGCCAACGATAGGTCTTGCCGTGATCGGCCAGTCGCCAATCGGCGACCCAGCCCAGTTCCTTGTCGCTCCACACGATGCTGCCGGCGAGCGCTCGGTCGCCTCCGGCTTGCTTGGCCACTCGATCCAGCCTTGCCATGTCCGTCGCGCGCAGCGCTTCTTCGCCCAAGCCGGCAAGTTGCGCGGCCTTTGGAAACGCGACATGCATCAGCATCGGCCCGCTGGCATTGACGAAGGATTCGCGCATCGTCTCGCCACGCCCTTCCTCGGCGCTCAGCATGAAATGCCGCGCGCCTTGTTCGGTCGTGAGGAAGACGGTGAGTGTCGGCCGCTCGCCAAGCCAGGGCCTGCTGCCGAGCGACGCCAGCAGCCTGTCGATCACGTCAGGCTTGTAGAAGCAGGTGAGATCGTGCGGCCGGTCATGCGTCCCTTGCTCGTCATGGATCGGAATGCCCTCCATCCGGTCATGGTAGCGGAACGAGTCGACAAAGCTGCCGGCCTTGTCGCGCAGCGCGTCCATTTCGCGTCTGGCAAGCAGCCGCTGATCGCCCGAAACACGGACGAGCACCTTGTCGAGGCAGGTCCTGAAGCCGAGCTGACGATTTTCTTCACCCTGGCCGGTGACAATGGTCTGCGAGTGGTAAAGGTCGCCAAGGTCGGCTGCCCCCGCGGGGACATTGGTTGCCCACAAAAACGACAGGCAACTCAGAACAAAGGCAAAGCGCAAAAAATGCGGCATGGCTAACTATCCTGCTCTCGGCCTGTCGTACCGGCCACCAATGTCTAGCATCGGCGACCGCTAGCCGCCAAGATCGAGGCGGCCAGGCTGCAGCCATTGACGCACCCATGTGCCGCCTTTAGCACTTCAGTCCCGCAGGCGCGGGAACAAGGATTCTCTGGCGATGGATTTTGGTGGAGGCGACGAAATTCGCTTCGAAAGGTTGGGCAGGGCCGGGGTCGTCACGCTGACGCGGCCGCAGGCGCTCAACGCCGTCACCCATCGCATGATCAAGGCACTGGGCAAGGCCCTGCGGTCTTGGGAGCGCGACGAGGGTGTGGATGTCGTCGTGGTCAAGGCCGAGGGCAGGGCGTTTTCGGCCGGGGGCGACATCCTGCACATCTACGAAGCCGGCCGGGCTGGAAACCCACCGGTCGAATTTTTCGCCGACGAGTATCGCCTCAACGCCTACATCGCGCGTTTCAAGAAGCCCTATGTGGCGCTCATCGACGGTATCGTGATGGGCGGCGGGGTCGGCATTTCCTTCCACGGTTCGCACCGGGTGATGACCGAGAATGCCCAGTTCGCCATGCCGGAGGTCGGCATCGGCTTTTTCCCGGATGTCGGTGCCAGTCATCTGCTGCCCGACCTTGGCGGTTCCTTCGGCATGTACCTGGCGCTGACCGGGAACCGCATTCGTTATGGCGATGCGCTGTGGTCTGGGCTGGCCACCCACACCATCAAGGCTGAAGACCAGACAAGCTTCCTCGATCGGCTGGCGCTGACGGGCGATCCGGAATCGGTGCTGCGCGGTTTCTTTGTTCCGGCCAAGCGGGAGACCGACAGGCCGATCCTGGAGGCGATCTCCCGCCATTTCGCCCAACCGTCGCTGCCGGATCTGATCGACAGCCTGGACCGCGCGGGCAATGACGAATTCGCCACCGGGACGCTGGCAACGATCCGCACGCGCTCGCCGACCAGCCTTCGCGTCGCCTGGCGACAGATCAGCGCCGGGCAGACATTGTCGATGGACGACTGCATGAGGATGGAGTTCCGCATCCTGAACCGGATGCTGGCCGGCCACGATTTCTACGAAGGCATCCGCGCCGCCATCATCGACAAGGGCTCGAAGCCGCAATGGCGGCCGGCAGCGATCGATGCGGTTAGCGAGGCGGATGTCGAGGCCTATTTTGCCCCGCTCGGCGATCGGGAGCTCGAGTTGTGAGCGAAGTGACATCGAGACGCGTCATCCTGCAGCCCTCGACGGTCGAGGTGATCTTCGCCTGGTTCCAGCGCGTCATCGCGGGCTACTGCCTGCTGTTCGGCATCCTCTACTGGATCAAGCTGATCGGCTTCTATCCGGGCTCGCTGTGGCGGTTCGACCTTATGCCGGTGCATTGGCAGGTGGCGGCGGTGATGCTCGCCGTGTTCTTTCCCTTCGCTGCGGCGGGGTTGTGGATGCTGGCGTCCTGGGGTCCGGTGATCTGGTTCATCTGCGCGGTCACGGAGACGGTCATGTATGCCGGCTTTCCCGAGCTTTTCGGCCATCGTCTGCTGATTATCGTCTCGCATGCCTGCGTGGCGCTGCTCTATATCGTCTTTCGCGTCGTCATATACCTGCAGAAACGACCGGCACGGCACTAATGTATGTCGCCCCGAAGTGTCCTCGGTTCCGGGACAACGACATGCATAAAATCAGAAGCCTGCGGCAGGTCGGGCGAATCCTATTCGCCGCGACATGCTGCAAGCCCTTGTACGCGTTGACGACCTGGCGACCGCCTGAATCCGGCGCGGCGATCATTGCCTAAATCTTTAGGTTAATCATCCTTGCTCGGGTGACCGTTCGTTAAGCGTCTTGCGAAACCTCTTACCGGTAAGCTCTTGTTAGCCCTAGCGTTTAAGTCGAATTTTATGAGTATTCGATAGTGTCGCGATCAAGGTGAAAAACAAAAAATCACCAAGGCGACAAACGAGAGGCAAAGACAATGATCAATTCGCGTCCGGCGGCGAAGACCGCCAACGTTTCCGACGATCGCCGCGAGGCTATCCGTTCCCTGTACATGGAATCGCTGCAGCTGGTCGAGCGCCTGCACCGCCGTCTGCTTGATGTCATCAAGGACGAATTCGACCGCAACGGCCGCTCCGACATCAACGCCATCCAGGCGCTGCTGCTCTTCAACATCGGCAATTCCGAGCTGACCGCCGGCGAACTGCGCTCGCGTGGCTATTATCTCGGCTCGAACGTTTCCTACAATCTGAAGAAGCTGGTCGATCTCGGCTTCATCAACCACCAGCGCTCGCGCATCGACCGCCGTTCGGTCCGCGTCTCGCTGACGCCGAAAGGCAATGAAGTGGCAGACGTGGTTGCCGGTCTTTATGAGCGCCATGTCGGCTCGATCGAACAGGTCGGCGGCATCAACACCGACGAGTTCAAGCAGATGAACCGCGCTTTGCAGCGCCTCGACCGCTTCTGGAACGACACGATTGCCTACCGGATGTAAGAGCATCCAGGAAACGGAGCCCCGCCGCAGAAGCGTGGCCGAAACAGCGACCTTCAGTCAGGGCCGGTGCCGAAAAGCACCGGTCTTTTCTTTTCGCGCGTTCGGCCAAAGCAAATTACGGGCCAAGGCCACGTTGCCGCCATATTCCAATGGAACCGAGAGCGGCAGTGATGCTGTGGTGAAGACCATGCGTCCACCCGCAACCGTGTCGCGCCCCTTGCCTTGGTCGCCAATGTGATACGGACCATGGTTGGCTAATTGTTAAGATTGCCGATTTTAGAGTGCGGGCGAGATCGCGCGATGGTCGACGCAGCAAGTGATCGAACCGCTACAAGAATGTCTGGAACGTCCATGAGAACCAGCCGCCGCTTTTTCCTTTCCGGAGCCTCCGCGCTCGCCGCCGCCGTGGTGGCTGGGCGTGCGAATGCGCAGGATGTGATCGGGGATATCCTGAAATCCTCGGCCCGCGGCAACTGGGACGATCAGTTCGATGCCCGCGCCAGCGAAGGCGGCAAGGTGGCCTCGACGCTGCCCATCTTCAGTCCCCAGACTGTGGCCTTCACCGAGCAGGCGGTCGCGCAGTATCAGAACATTGTCGGGCAGGGCGGTTGGACGGACGTTCCCGCGACCAAGAAACTGCAACTCGGCGTCGACGATCCGGATGTGGTGCCGCTGCGCAAGCGCCTGATGGTTGCGGGCGACCTGTCGCAGAGCGCCGGCATTTCGACGGCTTTCGATTCTTATGTCGATTCAGCGGTCAAGCGCTTCCAGTTGCGCCACGGCCTGCCGGCTGACGGTTCGATGGGCAAATACACCTACGCCGCGATGAACGTTTCGGCGCAGATCCGGCTCGGCCAGTTGCAGACCAATCTGCAGCGGCTGAAGGAAAAGGCCGGCACGCTGGGCAGCCGTTATGTGTTGGTCGACATTCCGGCGGCGCAGATCGAAGCGGTCGAGAACGACCGCGTCGTGCTTCGCCACACCGCGATCGTCGGCAAGATCGATCGCCAGACGCCGATCGTCAATTCCAAGATCAACGAGATCATCGTCAATCCGTACTGGAACGCCCCGGTCTCGATTGTGCGCAAGGACATCATTCCGTTGATGCGGAAGGATCCCGATTATCTCAAGAACAGCCATATCCGCCTGTTCGCGCCCGATGGCAGCGAAGTCGATCCGATGAATGTGGACTGGTCGACGGACGATGCCGCCAAATACCGTTTCCGCCAGGATCCCGGTTCCGAAAACGCCATGGCGTCGGTCAAGATCAATTTCCCGAGCCCGGACGGCGTCTACATGCACGACACGCCGCAGCAGAGCCTGTTCGGCAAGATGATGCGCTTCGATTCCTCGGGCTGCGTGCGTGTCCAGAACGTGCGCGATCTCGTCACCTGGATCCTGCGCGACACGCCCGGCTGGGATCGCCAGCATTTCGAGGCGGCCATCAAGACCGGCCAGAACACGCCGATCCAGGTCACCAACCCGGTGCCGGTGCATTTCCTCTATCTCTCTGCCTGGTCGACAGGACCCGGCGTCGTCCAGTTCCGCGACGACGTCTATGCGCTCGACGGCAACAGCGAACTGCAGATCACGTCTTCGCTGTAACGAGCTGATATTTTTTCCAAAAAGCCGCTCTCAGGGGCGGCTTTTTTGTTGCGGACGCCGTCAGATCCACTCATTCGGCCGGCTGGACGAAGCTCAGGCGATTGGCGATGGTCGGCAAACAGCCGGGATCGTGCCATGGACGTCGCCATCTTCATTCTCGTCGTGCTCGTCTTCGTTGCGCTGTCGGGCGCGCTCGTCCGGCTGGTTCGGGTGCCGCTGCCGGTGCTGCAGATCGCTATCGGCGCGGCCCTTGCCTGGCCGGCCAAGGGCCTGCATGTCGAGATAGATCCGGAGCTTTTTCTGCTGGTGTTCATCCCGCCGCTCCTGTTCGGCGACGCCTTCGCGGCGCCCAAACGCGAACTCGTCGCCTTGCGCGGACCCATACTCGATCTCGCCGTCGGGCTCGTCTTCTTCACCATTGTCGGCTTCGGCTATGCCTTGCATTGGCTGGTGCCGAGCATTCCGCTCGTCGTCGCATTCGCGCTGGCTGCCGTTCTGTCGCCGACCGACGCCGTGGCGGTGTCCGCGATCGTCGACAGGAATGTGGTTCCGTCCCGGCTGATGCACATATTGGAGGGCGAGTCGCTGCTCAACGACGCGTCGGGCCTGGTCATGTTCCGCTTTGCGGTGGCGGCGGCATTGACCGGCAGCTTCTCCTTCGCGGGAGCCTCGCTCAGCTTCCTCTACGCCGTCGCCGCCGGCATCCTGGGCGGTGTCGCGGCGCTGTTCATCGCCGCCAAGGCGCTGCAACTGCTCAACCGCATCGGCGGCGTGCCGGCCGAGGCGCAGGTTCTCGTCATGATCCTGCTGCCTTTCGTCGCCTATCTCGGCGCCGAGCATGTCGGCGCCTCGGGCATCCTGGCGGCGGTCACCGCCGGCCTGCTGACTGGGGTTTCCGGCATGTACCGCTTCCTCGGTGTGTCGGCGCGCATGCAGACCCTGTCGCTTTGGGCGACGCTCACCTTCGTCTTCAACGGCGCTCTGTTCATCCTGCTCGGCCTGCAGCTTCCCGACATCATCCGCAAGGTCCCACCGGAACTGTCCAGCCGTCATTGGCTGATCGAGCCGGTGGCGACGGTGCTGATCCTGACGCTCTGCCTGATCGGACTGCGCTTCCTGTGGATCTGGGTCGGCGACATCGCCCAGGCGATCGCGGCGCGCATCGGCAAACGCGAGTCCGAGCCGTTCGGATTTCGCGTCCGGCTTGCCGGCTCCGTGGCCGGCGTGCGCGGCGCCATCACATTGGCGGGCATCCTGTCATTGCCGCTCGCTTTGCAGGACGGCTCTCCCTTTCCGGCACGCGATGTGGTGATCTTCCTTGCCGCCGGCGTCATCATCTGCTCGCTTCTGATCGCCAGCCTTGCCTTGCCCAGGGTCGCGCGGGGGCTGGTCGAGCCGGGCCAGGATCCGGCGGCGGCTGAAGAGCGCCGTGCGCGCGTCGGCGCCGCCAATGCGGCGATTGCCAGGATCGAGAGCATCGCCAATGAGGCGGGCGAGGGCGAAGCGGTCCAGGCTCGGCTCGCCGTCGCCGACAGCATCGTGGCAGGTTACCGTAGACGCATCGCGGCTTCGGACGAAGCCGACGAGGCCCGTGCCGAGGCTCGCGAGGCCGGCAGGCTGGAACTGGAACTCAGGGCGGCCGGCATCGAAGCCGAGCGCTCCGCGCTGCGCGCCATGTTCCGCAGCCAGGAGATCAACGATCACACGATGCGCGCGCTGTTTTCTGAAATCACCTTGACCGAGGCCTTGTTGAAGCAGCGGCGGGACAGGAAATAGCGATCCGCCGCGATCCGTTGGCGCAAACCGGCCAGCAAATTTCGCGCTGCAAACGTGGCGAGCCCAAAACAACTGTGTTAATGGCCCGGCGAACGCAATGCATGTCGCCCAAGGCCGTTGAGTGGTTCGGGACGACGGCGTGCACGAATTTGCCCTTCCAACCCTAGGGGAACTCAGGCCATGGCAACAGCAGCGGCGGCGTCCAACAAATTCGAATCCTTCTTCGAAACCACTTTGGAAGATGCCGATCCGGAGATCTTCGGCGCCATCCGCAACGAGCTCGGTCGCCAGCGCCACGAGATCGAACTGATCGCCTCCGAAAACATCGTCTCGCGCGCCGTGCTCGAGGCGCAGGGGTCGATCATGACCAACAAATATGCCGAGGGCTATCCGGGCAAGCGCTACTATGGCGGCTGCCAGTTCGTCGACGTGGCCGAGGAACTGGCCATCGAGCGTGCGAAAAAACTGTTCGGTTGTAACTTCGCCAACGTCCAGCCGAATTCCGGCAGCCAGATGAACCAGGCGGTGTTCCTGGCGCTGCTGCAGCCAGGCGACACTTTCATGGGCCTCGACCTCAATTCCGGCGGCCATCTCACCCATGGCTCGCCGGTCAACATGAGCGGCAAGTGGTTCAAGGTCGTCTCCTATGGCGTGCGCAAGGACGACCATCTGCTCGACATGGATGCCATCGAAAAGACCGCGCACGAGACCAAACCGAAGCTGATCCTGGCCGGCGGCACAGCCTATTCGCGCATCTGGGACTGGAAGCGTTTTCGCGAGATCGCCGATGCCGTCGGCGCCTATCTGATGGTCGACATGGCGCACATTGCGGGCCTCGTTGCCGGCGGTGTGCATCCCTCGCCCCTGCCGCACGCCCATGTGGTGACGACCACCACGCACAAATCGCTGCGCGGCCCGCGCGGCGGCATGATCCTGTGCAATGACGAGGATATCGCCAAGAAGATGAACTCGGCGGTGTTCCCCGGCCTGCAGGGCGGACCGCTGATGCATGTCATCGCCGCCAAGGCGGTGGCCTTCGGCGAAGCGTTGAAGCCGAGCTTCAAGGTCTATGCCGAAAGCGTGGCCGCCAACGCCAAGGCGCTTGCCTCCAGCCTCAAGGAAACGGGCCTCGACATCGTCTCCGGCGGCACCGACAACCACCTGATGCTGGTTGATCTCAGGCCCAAGAACGCCACCGGCAAGCGCGCCGAGGCGGCCCTTGGCCGCGCCAACATCACCTGCAACAAGAACGGCATCCCCTTCGATCCGGAGAAGCCCTTCGTTACCTCTGGCGTGCGGCTCGGCACGCCCGCCGGCACCACGCGCGGCTTCGGCCAGGCCGAGTTCCGCGAGATTGGCAAGCTGATCGCCGAGGTGCTGGATGGGCTCAAGGTCGCCAATTCCGACGAAGGCAATGCCGCGGTCGAGGCGGCGGTCAAGGCCAAGGTCGTCGCATTGACCGATCGATTCCCCCTCTATCCCTATCTCGGTTGATTCCTTATCTCGGTTGACCGGGCGCGAAGCGTCATCTTTTATCCACCGGCATCGCGTCACCCCTGATCGGGTGACGCATCGAACCGGAGAATTGATGATGCGCAATTTCTGTCTTGCTTCTCTCGGCGCCTTCGGTTGGCTGGCCGCCTGCGGCCCCGTTTTGGCGCAGACGCAGCCCGCCGCGGACATGCCTGCCACCAGCACTTTCGGCCGGTGGACGACCATGGTCGATACGCTCGACACCGGCCAGGACGCGCACAAGACCTGCGCGGCTTCCACAGCCTTCTTCGATGCGAGTGGCAATTCGGGCACGCTGACATTGTCGATCTCGACCGGCGACGCGCTGCCGCCCGATGCTTATCCGGCAATCTTGATCACCATCGACAACAAGAGCCTGCTAACCGGCAAGAAGATCGCGGCGACTTTCGGCGATCCCGGCGTCAAGGTTTCGACGACTGTCTATTCCAATGACGCCGTCAACGGCCGTCCGAGCTGGACGATCGACAACCAGGCCAAGACCAGTCTTGCGCTGCTGCGGGCCATGCGCCAGGTTACCTCGCTCGATGTGGCTTTCGGCAAGCAGGCTGTCGCCAGCATTCCGATGGACGGTTTTACAAAGGCCTATCGCAATCTCGGCGCGTCTTGTGGCTTTCCAACCAAGGACGTGGCGCCATAGCGGGCTGGCCGGCGCAACTGCTTGCCGTGCTGGCAATCTTCCTCGCGCCTCGCTATCTCTGAGGTACGGCAGGCTGTGGAAAAGCGGAACTGCTTCAATCCGCACCGGAAAGGTTCTAAGCCTTTCACCCCACCAGATTCGCGAACCCAAGGCTCTCCATGCGCTGTCCCTATTGCCAGTCCGAAGATACGCAGGTGAAGGATTCGCGCCCCGCCGAGGATGGCGCGGCGATCCGCCGGCGGCGTGTCTGCCCCGATTGCGGCGGCCGTTTCACGACATTCGAGCGCGTGCAGTTGCGCGACCTCGTCGTGGTCAAGAAGTCGGGACGAAAAGTGCCGTTCGACCGCGACAAGCTGTTGCGCTCGGTCGAGATCGCGGTGCGCAAGCGCAATGTCGACCCCGAGCGCATCGATCGCGCGGTGACCGGGATCGTGCGCCAACTGGAAAGCTCCGGCGAAACGGAAGTGGCCTCGGGCGAGGTCGGCCGGCTGGTCATGGATGCGTTGAAATCGCTCGACGATGTCGCCTATGTGCGCTTCGCCTCGGTCTATCGCAATTTCCGTGAGGCCAAGGATTTCCACGAGCTGCTCGGCGAGCTGAAGGGGGACGAAGAAAAGAGCGAAGAGGACGCCGGCTGAGCATGGCAGCACCGCAACGCAGCGAGGCCGAACAAGCGGCCCTTGACCGCCGTTTCATGGCTGCGGCCTTGCGGCTGTCGCGCAAGAACGCCGGACGCACCTCGACCAACCCTTCCGTCGGCACGCTGATCGTGCACGATGATGGGACCGGGCCGATGATCGTCGGTACCGGCGTCACCGCCGTCGGCGGCCGGCCGCACGCCGAGACCGAGGCGCTTGCCGAGGCCGGCGAACTCGCGCGTGGCGCAACCGCCTATGTCACGCTCGAGCCTTGCGCCCATCACGGCCGCACACCGCCTTGTGCCAACGCGCTGGTCAATGCCGGCATTGCGCGCGTCGTGGGTGCCGCCAGTGATCCCGATCCGCGGGTCTCCGGCAAGGGTTACGCCATCCTGCGCGAGGCCGGTGTCGAAGTGGTCGAAAAGGTCCTCGCCACGGAAGCTGCCGAACAGATGGCGGGCTATTTGATTCGCTCTCTGAGAAAGCGCCCGGAAGTAATTCTGAAGCTTGCGCTTTCCAGCGACGGCAAGATCGGCAGGGAAGGCGCCGGCCAGGTCGCGATAACAGGCGACATGGCGCGCCGCGAAGTCTACCTGATGCGCGCCGAGGCGGACGCCATCCTGGTCGGCATCGGCACGGCGCTGGAAGATGATCCGGCACTGACGGTGCGTTTGCCCGGACTGGAGAACCGGTCGCCGGCACGCATCGTGCTCGACCGCCAGATCAGGCTGCCGGAGGGCTCGAAGCTGGTGTCGGGCGTCGATCGCGTACCTCTTTATGTGGCGGCTTGCCTGGAGGCCGATCCGCAGCGCCGGGCCGCGCTCGAGCGCGCCGGCGTGCGCTTCATCGGTACGGAGACGCACGAGGGCGGCGTCGCATTGCCGGAGCTGCTCGAGGATCTGGCGGCGCTTGGCATGGCAAGCGTGCTGGTCGAGGGCGGCGCCAAGGTGGCGAGCGCCTTCCTGGCCGACGGGCTGGTGGACCGCATCGTGCTGTTCCAGGGTCCGGAAGCGATCGGCCAAGATGGCATTGCATCGCCTGTCGACGCTGACCATGTCCCCGTGGGTTTTCGCAAGCTGCGCGAGATGCGGTTCGGCGAAGACGGTTACGCCGAATGGATCAGGGATTTTCAGGGATAGCGATCGATGTTTACCGGGATTGTCACCGATATCGGCACCGTGGCCGCCATCAAGCCGCTGCGGGAAGGGGTGGGACTGCGCATCGACACCGCCTATGATCCCGAGATCATCGCCATCGGCGCGTCGATTTCCTGCGGTGGCGTCTGCCTGACGGTCACGGCTTTGCCCGACAGCGGCTCGAACGCGCGCTGGTTCGAGGTCGAGGCCTGGGAGGAGGCGCTCAGGCTGACCACGGCGTCCGGTTGGAAGTCCGGCACCAGGATCAATCTGGAACGGGCGCTGAAGATCGGCGACGAGCTTGGCGGCCACATCGTTTCGGGCCATGTCGACGGCACCGCCGAGATCGTTGAACGCCGGGATGAGGGCGATGCGGTGCGCTTCACACTGCAAGCGCCGCGCGATCTGGCGAAATTCATCGCGCCGAAAGGCTCCGTCGCGCTCGATGGCACCTCGCTCACTGTCAACAGGGTCGAGGGCACCCGCTTCGACGTGCTGTTGATCCATCATTCGCTGACCGTCACCACCTGGGGCGAGCGCAAGGCAGGCGACCGCGTCAATCTCGAGATCGATACCATGGCCCGCTACGCCGCCCGGCTGGCGGAGGCGGCGAAAGAGGGGCTTTGATCGCCTGCGGGACAGTCCGACCCACGGCAATCTGATACGCGTCGGGCAATCTTCCGCTTGCGATCAAACCGGCTTCGGCCTAAGTCACCGGCGACTCCGGAGACATCTATGGCTGGCACATCCCAACACGGCAAGGCGTTCATTCGTCCCAAGAAGAAGGCTCACCTCCTCGTCATCGAGGCGCGCTTTCACGACGACCTTGCCGACGCACTGCTCGATGGCGCGACAAGCGCGCTCGACGAAGCGGGCGCGACTTACGACGTCGTCACCGTTCCCGGTTCGCTTGAAATTCCCGCGGTGATCACCTTCGCGCTCGACGGCATGGCCGAAGGCGGGACGGGCTATGACGGCTTTGTCGCACTCGGCACCATTATCCGTGGCGATACCTATCATTTCGACATCGTCGCCAATGAATCCAGCCGTGCGCTCATGGACCTGTCCGTGCAGGACTCGGCCTGCATCGGCAACGGTATCCTGACCACCGAGAACGATGTGCAGGCGTGGACGCGGGCCAAGCGCTCCGAAGGCGACAAGGGCGGCTTTGCCGCGCGCGCGGCGCTGACCATGATCGCGTTGAAGGAACAACTGGGAGCGCAATCGTGAGCGAACCCGCTTCGCCCGGACAGCCCGCGGTGCGCCACGCCAACAAGCGCGGCGCTGCCCGTCTGGCCGCCGTGCAGGCGCTCTATCAGATGGATGTCGCCGGCAGCGGCGTGTTCGAGATCACCGCCGAGTACGAGGCGTTCCGTCTCGGCAAGGAAGTCGACGGCGCGCTCTATCGCGAGGCGGACGCGCAGTGGTTTCGCGCCATCCTGACCGGCGTCGTCGAGAACCAGAAGACCATCGATCCGATCATCCGCCAGGCGCTGACCGACGACTGGCCGCTGTCGCGCCTCGATTCGACGCTGCGTGCCATCCTTCGCGCGGGCGTCTACGAACTGATGAAGCGCGAGGACGTTCCTGTCGCGGTCATCGTCACCGAATATGTCGACATCGCCAAGGCTTTCTACGAAGAAGACGAGCCGAAGCTGGTCAATGCCGTGCTCGACCGCGTGTCACGCCGGGTGCGTGGCGAGGGACGCGGCAAGGACGCTTCGTGACCGCCATCGCCGTCGAGACGGGCAAGGAGGCGCGGCGCACCGCGCTGATCCTCGCCGCCTCGCAGGCGATCATCGGCTCGGCGGCTCCCATCGCCATCTCCATGGGCGCGCTGGCCGGGCAATATCTGCTCGGCGCCGACAAATCCCTGGCGACCGCGCCGATCACCGGCTTCAATCTCGGTGTGGCGCTAGGCGCCTTGCCCGCGGCCGCCATTATCCGCTGGCTGGGGCAGCGTGGCGGTTTCATGACCGGAACCGTGGTCACCGCGCTCGGCGGGCTGGTCGCCACCCTGGCTTTGTTTCATGGCAGCTTCTGGCTGTTCGCGTTCGCGCTGCTCGTCATCGGTGTCGGCGGCGCCTTCGTCCAGCAGTTCCGTTTTGCCGCGGCCGACAACGCGCCGCCGGCGTTCAAGGCCCGCGCCATCTCCTTCGTGCTCGCCGGTGGCATCATCACCGCCATCCTCGGGCCGCAGATCGTCATCTTCACGCGCGAATTATTCGCACCAGTCATGTTTGCCGGTTCCTTCGCCTCGATCCTGCCGCTGGCGGCTGTCGGCGCCGTCATCCTGTCGTTCCTTCGTTTGCCGTCGAGGACCGCGAGCAAGGTGGACGTTGCCGACGGCGATGCCCGACCCCTTTCCGAAATCGTCACCAAGCCGCGTTTCGTCGCGGCGCTCTTCTGCGCCGTCGGCAGCTACGCGCTGATGAGTTTCGTCATGACCGGCGCGCCGCTCGCCATGGTGGGCTGCGGCCTGTCGGAGGACGATGCGACGCTGGGCATCTCCTGGCACGTCATGGCGATGTTCGGACCAAGCTTCTTCACCGGCTCGCTGATCCATCGCTTCGGCGCCGAGCGCATCGTCGCCGTCGGCCTGCTGTTGCTGATCGGCTGTGCCGTCGTTGCCTTGTCGGGCCTGGCGCTGTGGCAGTTCTGGACGGCGCTGATCCTGCTCGGCCTCGGCTGGAATTTCAGCTTCATCGGCGCCACCGCCATGGTGGCGGCCGGCTACCACCCTTCCGAAAAGGGCAAGGTGCAGGGCTTCCACGACTTCGTCCTGTTCGGCTCAGTCGCCTGTGCGTCGCTGATGTCGGGCATGGTCTACAACGCCTGGGGCTGGACCATGCTCAACTGGATGATCTTTCCCGTCGCCGCACTTTGCTTCGTGGCACTCGGCGCGCTGAAGATCACAAGCTTGCGGCCGGCTTGACGCGAATTTGAAAGCTACGCGTCCGGCGGCAGAACCTGAAGCACCCGCGCTATGAACATATGGAACTCAGCCATGTAATTGCGCAGGAAATCCTCAGTGGATTCAACCGTCACCTCGCCGTCATCCGTGATCAGTCCCGGCGTGAACTGGATATAGGCTTCGGGCGCGTTCATCTGCGGTGAGTTGCAGAAACTCAGCACGCTGCGCAGGCTTTGTTGGGCGACAGCGGTCGCGATCGCGCCCGGCGATGTTCCGATGACGGCCGACGGTTTGCGCGCGAATGAATTCTTGCCGTAGGGGCGGCTGGCCCAGTCGATCGCGTTCTTCAGTCCGCCGGGGATCGAGCGATTATACTCCGGGGTGACGAACAGCACGGCCTGGACGGAGGCGATCGCCTTTTTGAAAGCCTGGGCGGCCGGCGGGAAATTGGCGTCGTAGTCGTAACTGTAGAGAGGCAGATCCTTGAAGCCGATTTCCGTCATTTCGAGCTCGGGAGGGGCAAGTTGAACAAGCGCCTTCGCGAGCTTGCGGTTGATGGATGCCTGGGCAAGGCTGCCGATGAGATAACCGACCTTGTGTATGGCCATGACACGCTCTCCGTGTTTGCCGCCACCCTCGTGGCATTATTCACCCGATAGCGGCCAATCGCCAGCCCGCTGTTGCCGCCAGGCCCAAATCGGCGCGTCCGGAACAAAAATATTGCGCTGGTCCCCCTTCTTATGAAACCGTGTGCCCCGACTGGCCGTTGAAGCCATGCTCATATGCGGCCACCGCATTCCGGTTCACAGCAAGGGGTTTCACAATGTTTTCAGTCAAGGTTCTGGCCAGCGCGGCTATGGCGCTCGCCATCACGGCGGCTTCCGCGAGCGCTCAGGTTGTCGTCTCCTCGAAGATTGACACCGAGGGTGGCGTGCTCGGCAACATTATCCAGCTCGTCCTCAACGCCAACAACATCAAGACCACGGACCGCATCCAGCTCGGCGGCACGCCGGTGGTGCGCAAGGCGATCACCGCCGGTGAGATCGACATCTATCCCGAATACACCGGCAACGCCGCCTTCTTCTTCGAGAAGGCCGATGATCCCGTGTGGAAGGATGCCGCCAAGGCCTATGAGACGGCCAAGAAGCTCGACTACGACGCCAACAAGATCGTCTGGCTGTCACCGGCGCCGGCCAACAACACCTGGGCGATCGCCCTGCGCAAGGAAGTGACGGACGAGAACAAGCTCGTCACGCTGTCGGACTTCGGCAAATATGTCGCCGGCGGCGGCAAGGTGGTCCTGGCGGCCTCCGCCGAGTTCGTCAATTCGGCGGCAGCCCTTCCGGCCTTCCAGACTACCTACGGCTTCACGTTGAAGCCGGACCAGCTGATCACCCTCTCTGGCGGCGATACGGCGGCAACCATCGCGGCCGCCGCCAACCAGACCAGCGGCGCCAATGCTGCCATGGTCTACGGCACCGACGGGGGCATCGCGCCATCGGGCCTCGTGGTGCTGACTGACGACAAGGGCGTGCAGCCGGTCTATCAGCCGGCGCCGATCATCCGCGAGGCGGTGCTGAAGGAGCATCCCGAGATCGAAACGCTGCTGAAGCCGGTCTTCGCCAAGCTCGATCTCGTCACGCTGCAGGAGCTGAACGGCCGCGTGCAGGTCGGCGGCGAGCCGGTCAAGGGCGTCGCCGAGGACTTTTTGAAGAAGAACGGTTTTTTGAAATAGCGATAGCGACGTCAGGGCGAGGCGCCTTATGACCCCGCGTTTCGATAAGCTCGGCGTGGTCATCGCTGCACTCGCTGCTTACGCCGCGTTTCTCGCGCCGTTCGCCACCTTCCGCGCGAACCGCATCGTTCCCGGCCAGGTACGCTCTATCGTCGAGGCGCTGCCGCAGGCGATAGGGCCGTTGCTGCTCGCAATCATTGTCGTGGCGGCAATCATCGCGCTGCTCAAAACGCCGCTCGTCTTGCGCCTTGCAGCGAGCGTCGTGACGCTTGTCGCGCTGGCGCTGCTCATCGGCGTCGCCGGCACATTCCTCACTCCAGCCGGCAATACCTTTGCCCGGGTCTCGCCGGCATCCGGCTTCTGGATTCTCATCTTCGCCTTCACGCTGTTGCTCGCCGACGTGCTGACCCGGCTCAACCTGTCGCCCTCGGCGCGCGTCGGCGTGCTTGTCGTTGCGGCGCTGGCCATCGGCTTGCTGCTGATTTCGGGACGCTGGGACAGCCTCTCGATCCTTAAGGAATACTCCAACCGCGCCGACAGCTTTTGGGCCGAAGGCTCCAAGCATGTGACCCTTGCTCTCGGCTCGTTGCTTGCCGCCGTGATCGTCGGCCTGCCGCTCGGCATCCTGTGCCACCGTGTCGAGAGCCTGCGGGCCGGCGTCCTCAACGTCTTGAACATCATCCAGACCATTCCCTCGATCGCGCTGTTCGGGCTGCTGATCGCGCCGCTTGGCTGGGTCGCGGCCCACGTTCCGGGGGCCGCCGCGCTCGGTATCAGGGGCATCGGCACGGCGCCCGCCTTCGTCGCCCTGTTCCTCTATTCGCTGCTGCCGGTGGTGGCCAACACCGTGGTCGGCCTTGCCGGCGTGCCGCGTGCCGCCAATGACGCGGCGCGGGGCATGGGCATGACGGACCGCCAGCGCCTGTTCGGTGTGGAGTTTCCGCTGGCCTTTCCGGTGATCCTCACCGGCATCCGCATTGTGCTGGTGCAGAATATAGGCCTTGCCACCATCGCCGCGCTGATCGGCGGCGGCGGTTTCGGCGTGTTCGTCTTCCAGGGTGTCGGCCAGACGGCGATGGACCTGGTGCTGCTTGGCGCAGTGCCGACCGTGGCACTCGCCTTTGCCGCCGCCATCATCCTCGACGCCGTGATCGAAATGACCGCCACCAAGCGCAGGGTTGAAACGGCATGATCGAAATCGAAGGCATCACCAAGCGCTATGACGCGACCACTGTCGTCGACGACGTCTCGATGGTCGTCGAGCCGCGCACGGTCTGTGTCATTGTCGGCACCTCGGGCTCCGGCAAGACGACTCTGCTGCGCATGATCAACCGGCTGGTCGAACCAACCGCCGGCGTCATCAAGCTCGATGGTGCCGACAATCGATCGGTGCCGGGGTACGAACTGCGCCGCAGCATCGGCTACGCCATCCAGGGCCACGGCCTGTTTCCGCATCGCACGGTGGCGCAGAACATCGCTACCGTGCCGGTGCTGCTTGGCTGGGACAACGCACGCATCAAGTCCCGCGTCGACGAGCTGATGACGCTCTACCAACTCAACCCCCAGGAATTTGGGCCGCGCTACCCGCATGAACTGTCCGGCGGCCAGCAGCAGCGCGTCGGCGTTGCCCGCGCGCTCGCCGCCGAACCCAACGTGCTGTTGATGGACGAGCCGTTCGGCGCACTCGACCCGATCATCCGTACCAAGGCGCAAGAAGATCTGCTGGCAATCCAGAAGCGCTTCGGCACCACCATCATCCTCGTCACTCATGACATGGAGGAGGCCGTGCATATGGGGGACAAGATCGCGGTAATGGATGCCGGCAAGCTCGTGCAATATGCAAGGCCGGCGGAGATCCTGGCGAACCCAGCCAGCAGCTTTGTCGAAACCCTGGTCGGAGCCAGCGAAAAACCATTCAGGCTACTGTCGCTGGGGCGGGTACGCGATGCGGTGGAGCAGGGCGGCGCCGAAGGCGAGGCGATCCCCGGCGACGCCAGCCAGCGTGACGCGCTCGCGGAACTTCTCTGGTCCGGCAAGCCGGCGCTGCCGGTGAAGGGTGCCGACGGCAAGCCGATCGGCCGCGTCACCGTCGACGGCCTGGTCAAGCGCGCGGCGAGGCCGGCATGAAGGCCTGGCTTCCGCTGCTGCTCAGGCTTGCGCTGGTGGTGTTGCTTGTTGCCTTCATCACCAGTCCGGCTTGGTTCGAGCCGTTGCTGAAGCCGCTGACCGAAAACAACGCTCCTGTAATCTACAACCAGGGCAGCCTGCTGACGCTGACGCTGCTGCATCTGCGCACCGTGTTGATCGCGACCGTCGCGGCCACCATCGTCGCGGTGGCGCTCGCCATCCTCGTCACCCGGCCGGCTGGCGTCGAATTTCTGCCGTTGTCGCGCAGCCTGGTCAACATCGGCCAGACCTTTCCGCCCGTGGCGGTGCTGGCGCTCGCCGTGCCGGCAGTCGGCTTCGGCGAGAAGCCGACGCTGATCGCGCTGTTTCTCTATGGACTGCTGCCGATCTTCGAGAACGCACTGACCGGGTTGACGACGCTGCCGGCTAACGTCGTCGAGGCGGCGCGTGGCGCCGGCATGACCGGCTGGCAAAGGCTCACCAAGGTCGAGTTGCCGCTCAGTGCACCGATCATCCTTGGCGGCATAAGGCTCTCCGTGGTGATCAGCCTGGCCACGGCCACCATCGGCTCGACGGTGGCCGCCAAGACACTCGGTGAGGTGATCATCGCCGGCCTGCTATCCAACAATCTCGCCTTCATCCTGCAGGGCGGCCTGATCGTGGCGGCCCTTGCCGTGCTGATCTATGACGGACTGTCGGCGGTAGAGCGCTACACGGCGCGCCGGATGGGTCGCGAAGCGGAATGATCCTCGAGGAGACGGAGGTCTTGCCCCGGATGGTTCCCTAGCGTGATTTCAATCGATCTAAATCCAAGGCCCTTTCGGCTCTGCCGTCGCGGGTTTTGTCTTTTGGGCGAAAGCCGGGCAAAAACCGAACAATATCTTGACGTTCGCGGCCCTGTTTCGCATACACCGATGCGAAGAGGCGGATTCCGCGCGCGGAATCCGTTCTTTGTCTCAACGGCCCAGGGAGGGGTTCTTTTGGGCCAACAATCGAGGAAAATTCGGCAATGACCATTATTTCCGCCGTCATCGCCTGCGGCCTGCTTTCAATCCTATACGCCATCTGGGCGACACGTTCGGTCCTCGCGGCCGATCAGGGCAATGCACGCATGCAGGAAATCTCCGCCGCCATCCGCGAAGGCGCCCAGGCCTATCTGGCGCGCCAATACACCACCATCGCCATCGTCGGCGTGGTCGTGCTCGTGCTCGCTTGGTGGCTGCTGTCGATCACCGCCGCCATCGGCTTCCTGATCGGCGCCGTTCTGTCGGGTGCCGCCGGCTTCATCGGCATGCATGTTTCGGTGCGGGCCAATGTACGCACCGCGCAAGCGGCTTCCAACAGCCTCGCCGCCGGCCTCGACATCGCTTTCAAGTCGGGCGCCATCACCGGCATGCTGGTGGCTGGCCTCGCTCTGCTGGGCGTTTCCATCTATTATCTCATCCTGACCCATTTCATGGGTCTTCAGCCCAACGATCGTATCGTCATCGACTCGTTGGTCTCGCTCGGCTTCGGCGCCTCGCTGATCTCGATCTTCGCCCGTCTCGGCGGCGGCATCTTCACCAAGGGCGCCGATGTCGGCGGCGACCTGGTCGGCAAGGTCGAAGCCGGTATTCCGGAGGATGATCCGCGCAACCCGGCCACCATCGCCGACAATGTCGGCGATAATGTCGGCGACTGCGCCGGCATGGCCGCCGACCTGTTCGAAACCTATGCGGTGACGGTTGTCGCCACCATGGTTCTGGCCGCCATTTTCTTCGGTGGCACCGCTGTCCTCGGTGCGGCGATGCTGTATCCGCTCGCCATCTGCGGCGCCTGCATCCTGACCTCGATCGTCGGCACCTTCTTCGTCAAGCTCGGCTCCAACGGCTCGATCATGGGCGCGCTCTACAAGGGCCTGATCGTGACCGGTCTGCTGTCGATCGTCGGCCTCGGCGTCGCCACCTCGGCCACGCTCGGCTGGGGCGAGGTCGGCACCGTCGCCGGCATGACGATCACCGGCAAGAACCTGTTCATCTGTGGCCTGATCGGCCTCGTGGTGACCGGGTTGATCGTGGTGATCACCGAGTACTACACCGGCACCAACAAGCGCCCGGTCAACTCCATCGCCCAGGCGTCGGTGACCGGCCACGGCACCAACGTCATCCAGGGCCTCGCGGTCTCGCTGGAATCGACGGCGCTTCCGGCAATCGTCATCGTCGGCGGCATCATCGCCACCTACCAGCTCGGCGGCTTGTTCGGCACGGCGATCGCCGTCACCACCATGCTCGGCCTCGCCGGCATGATCGTGGCGCTCGACGCCTTCGGCCCGGTCACCGACAATGCCGGCGGCATTGCCGAAATGGCGGGCCTTCCCAAGGAAGTGCGCCACTCCACCGATGCGCTCGACGCCGTCGGCAACACCACCAAGGCGGTGACCAAGGGCTACGCCATCGGTTCGGCCGGCCTCGGCGCGCTGGTGCTGTTCGCGGCCTACTCGAACGACCTGAAGTTCTTCGCCGCCAATGGCGACAAATATCCCTACTTCCAGGGCATGGGCGAAATCTCCTTCGATCTCTCCAACCCTTACGTCGTCGCCGGCCTGATCTTCGGTGGCTTGATCCCCTATCTGTTCGGCGGCATCGCCATGACGGCGGTCGGCCGCGCGGCGGGCGCCATCGTCGAGGAGGTGCGCAAGCAGTTCCGCGAGGATCCGGGCATCATGGCCGGCACGTCCAAGCCGAACTATGCGCGTGCGGTCGACCTCCTGACCAAGGCGGCGATCCGGGAGATGATCATCCCGTCGCTGCTGCCTGTGCTGGCGCCGCTCGTCGTCTATTTCGGCGTGCTGCTGATCTCGGGCTCGAAGGCGTCCGCCTTCGCCGCGCTCGGCGCCTCGCTGCTCGGCGTCATCGTCAATGGCCTGTTCGTCGCCATCTCGATGACCTCGGGCGGCGGCGCCTGGGACAACGCCAAGAAGTCGTTCGAGGACGGGTTCACCGACAAGGACGGCGTCAAGCACCTCAAGGGCTCCGAGGCACACAAGGCTTCGGTGACCGGCGACACCGTCGGTGATCCCTACAAGGACACCGCCGGCCCGGCGGTCAACCCGGCGATCAAGATCACCAACATCGTGGCGCTCCTGTTGCTGGCCGTGCTCGCGCACGGCTGAGCGGGAGCGGTTGATAAAACCCGCGGGGAGCGATCCCCGCGGGTTATTCATGTCAGCTGACTGGTCGCTTGGTCCGGCATCTGGACGCCGCGTGCGCGACAGCCGCTATTCTCCGGTTTCTTCCCGCTTGCTGCCTCCGCGGTACTTAGCCAACAGATCATCCACGCTCGGCTCCCGTTCAGGCATGGGTGGCAGGCCGCGTACCTTTCGCAGCATGGAGACAAAAGCACCGCGTTGGTATTTGCGGCGAAACTCGACGGATCTCGGATGAACGCCGTATGCAGCCCAAACCCTGCGTTTCAGATAACTGGATTTCTTCAGGCGAGACGGCACCGCCGCCGCGGCAAGAACCTTGACACGCAGGTCGTCCGGTATGCGCATGCGGTCGATGAGTTCCTCCTGCTCCATTGCCGTGTCATCGAGATAACTGCCGCTGCGCTGGCCGGAGAAGATACTCAGCACCGTCAGGTGCGGCATGGTCGCGATCACGGCTCCCTTTCGCCAGGCCCGGAAGAGCCAGTCCTGCGAACTTTCGCATGAGCATTCGCTGGCAGGCCGCCAGGGGCCGAGCCAGTCCAGCGACGCCCGCCTGACCACCTGTGCCGATCCGTATCCGGCCGTGACGACGGGATCGTAAAAACCGTCTTTGCCCATTCCGTAAATCGAAGTCTTGAGAGCATCGTCTCTCGTCCGCACCGGTTCGATGATGGCGCCACGAGCGATGACGACATCCGCGCCGGTCGCATCGATCCATCCCGTGGTTGCCGCCAGATGATCCGGAAACCAGAGGTCGTCGTGATTTAGCACGGCGACAAGCCGGCCGCGCGCCCTGGCAAAACCGATATTGTTGGGGCCGGATTGCTCGCCGAAATTGACGGGCAGGTCGATATAGAAGATGCGCGGATCGGCGAATTCGGCGATGATCGCCGGTGTCTCAGGGCGACAGTCGTCGCCGATCACCAGAATTTCAAAATCCTGCAGCGTCTGGCGCAAGACGCTGAACAGCGTCTGTCGCAAGGCTGCGGGACGATTGTGGGTGGCGATCACCACCGAGACGAGCGGCACGCGCTGCCCTGTTGCATCGAACAAGCGCGATCCTTCCACGCTACACCAGCTTGTAGGGGATTTGTTCGGTGTCCGGTGGCAGGCGCCAATGGTCGGGCGCGTCGTAGGCATAGGCCTTGTCGACGAGATTGAGCAGCAGGGCGATCTCCGGCCCGAGCGCCGTCACGCCGTGCCACACGCCTGGCGGGATTATGACGATCGCCGGCCGCAAAGCGCCGAGTATCTTGTGCCACACCGTGCCGAAACTGGGCGAAGCCTTCCGGCCGTCATAGAGCGATATGCGGACGCTGCCGGCACAGCAGAAGAGCCGATCCAGCGTCACCCTGTGCGCATGCCAGCCGGTTACCGCGCCTGGATACATCGTGCGTTGAAACACCTGGCCGACAGGCGATGGATCAAGTCCCCACTCATCCCGAAAGACCTCGGTCAGATAGCCGTTGGATGTAGCGACCGGCCTGATTTCCTTGATTGTGACGCCATCGATCGACGGCGGATCGATGGCAAGCCAGTCTGATGTCACCGTCTGCCGGTCGGGTGTCCCGGTCGCCATCCAGCCAACCGGCATCGCATGGTCGTCACTGCTCATGTCCAAATCCCCCAGCCTGACGGTTTGATATGGGTTTGCCCCATCACTGGCAAGCCGGGCCCCGTTAACAAAAACCCGTGGGATCGCTCCCACGGGTCAGACTGCTGACAAACCCCGTCAATTTTGGCGGGGTTTTGTTTTTATAGTTTGAATGGGCTGGTTATTTCGGTGTCGGGACGAATTGTCTGGAGGTTGCCGGTTCGGCCGCGGGTGACGCCTCGCCTCAGGCGAAGTGGGTTTTGTTCTTTGGCCAGAGACAAAGCGCGATTTTCTTGATGTTCTGGGCGGCGGCTGCGAGTAGGCATTGGCAGGCGACACGGGTTCGGCTTTTGAAGCGTGCATAACGGTGGCCATGCAACTGCTTGGCGTCGGCAAAAGATCGCTCGACCGTCTCCTTGCGGCGCCGGTAGATAGCCTTGCCCCACGAAGTGAGGCGGTTGGCGTCGTTTCGTTCGCGTGCCTCCTGCCAGACATGGCGGGTAATCAGCCTGGTGGCGTTGGCGTTCGAGGTGCAGGAGGCCAGCAACGGACAATCGCGGCAGATGGCGGGATCGCTCTTGTAGTGGCGATAGCCGGTGCGGTCGGTGGTGGCGTAGGCAAGCAGTTGGCCCTGCGGGCAGCGATAGCCGTCAAGCTC